>JADQBO010000147.1 GCA_016278585.1 Desulfosporosinus sp. | reverse complement strand
GGGTTATTGACAACATTAATGTTGTCAATAACCCCGTCCCCCTGTCATTCCCGTCCCCCTATCACCCCAGACATTCGTTAAACAACTAAGAAAACCTAACTCAGCAAAGCCCGGTATGGTGATTTATGATCAGAACTGGACTTTATGCCTCACGCCTAAGCAGGAGATACTAGAGCAGTTACTAGTCAGTGAAGAGGTCCCTGAGTAAACTCGTTTAACTGAGATAAAGAATCAAACAAGAAACGAGCAAAAATCGTAAGGGATTTCTGCTCGTTTCTGTGTTCAAAATAATAAATGACTAAAGATTGTGGCGAGGCGTGAGATTCCAGGTTTCAGAGCTTCTTATACAATAGTTCGTTAGCTTGCCGATCTCCGATATCTCTATTTCAATCTTATCATTTACGTCTAAGGGCGAGCCATAGCCCCCAGGGGTACCGGTTAAAATAACATCTCCAGGTAACAACGTCGTAATATGAGAAATGAAGCTCACAAGGTATTTGATGCCGAAAATCAGATCAGAAGTATTTCCCTTTTGCCGTTGCTGGCCGTTTACAAAGGAAGTAATCGTCAAATTATGAACATCTATTCCACTGACAATCCAAGGCCCCAAGGGTAGAAACGTATCAAATGACTTTGAGCGAGCCCACAGCCCATCCGTTTTCTGAAGGTCCTTCGCTGTTACATCATTACCAACCGTATATCCCCAGATATATTTATGTGCATCAGCCTCAGATATCAGATGGGCTTTTTTTCCTATAACAATTGCTAACTCTGCTTCGAAGGCCAAATCCTCTGTCATTGGCCATTTAATAATACTATCCCCTGAGTTTATTATGCTTGTTGAAGGTTTAATGAATAGAAGAGGTTCCACAGGCCACTTGGCTCCGGGATCGAGAATTGTATCTTTGTAATTGAGTCCGACACAAACCGCTTTTGTCGGAGTACATGGGGCCAATAATTTTACCTTGGAAAGATTGTACTCAATTCCTGAAATCTTAAAATCCGAATACTCTTCACCTATAAGTTCTTTAACTTTGTCTCCTCTTAACAATCCATAACTAATCTTATTATTATAATTAAAACGAATATATCGTTCCATTTCTAAGTCTCCTTAATCAAATGAAGAGTAGGTGTAAAAGAAATCTAAGAAACACCTACTCCAACTTCACCCAATTTTACAAGTATTTCTAACTTTGAATTTCTTCGTAGATCTTTTTAGTTGGGTCAATCATGAGCCACAATAATGCGCCTGCCACAGATACAACAGATGCAATAAGGAAAGGTGTTGCCCAATTACCCGTTGTTTGGACTATATAACCGAAAGCTAAGGGAGAAACAAAACCACCAAGGTTCCCGAAGGTATTCATAAGCCCGGAAACAGTTCCCGCATGAGGACCAGCAATGTCTAATGCAGAAGCCCAATATACTCCTATACCAAACTCTGAGGAAGCCAAGGCTAAGGATAACAGAATTACTGATAGCACATTATTTTCAACAAGTGCACCCGGTACCATAAAGAACGCTAGAGTAATGGAACCTGCTAAAGGAATAATGCGACGAGCCCATTTACT
This sequence comes from Desulfosporosinus sp., assembly GCA_016278585.1. Classification (GTDB taxonomy): domain Bacteria; phylum Bacillota; class Desulfitobacteriia; order Desulfitobacteriales; family Desulfitobacteriaceae; genus Desulfosporosinus. The sequence continues at coordinate 8,396 of JADQBO010000147.1, read as the reverse complement.
ACCGTTCGTTTTCTTAACCAGTTTATCCGAGAGCATTCCACCAAGGGTATTTGCAATAGCTCCTGCCAGAAATGGGAGAGCTGCATAGAAACCCATTTTTAACAAGGGGAAATCCCGTGCATCTCTAAGATAGGTGGGGAACCAGTTAAAGTAAATATAGGTGACATAGATGAAGGCCATGTAGCTTAAGCACAATGCCCAGATACTTGGACTAGATAGAATTCTACTCCAAGGGGTTTTGGGCGTAGCAATAGATTCTTTTTTACCATTTAAGATATAGTCAATTTCTGCTTTATTCGCAAAAGGATGATCTTCTGGTCGATCTCGGTATATAATCCACCAACCGATAGCCCAAACAATACCTATACCAGCACAGACGTAAAAAGCCATACGCCAGCCGCCCCAGCCGATAATCATTGCTACAAGAGGCGGGGTAAATGCCGAACCGATACGAGTAGCACTTTGCAAAAGACCTTGTGATAATCCACGCTCCTCAGGACGTAACCATCGGGAAAGTGCAGATTGCGCAACAGGGAAAGCTCCAGCTTCTCCGACGCCAAACCCAAACCTTAACAACAATAAAGATGTATAACCTCTACCTAAACCTGTTAATGCGGTCCATACAGACCACCAGACAACAAAGACAGGTAAAATTAACCTTGCTCCGAAGCGATCACCAAACCATCCGCCTGGCATTTGAAATATTGCGTAACTTAAAGTAAATGCACTAAAAATCGCCCCCATCTGAATTTTGCTCAAACCATATTCTTCAGAAATATAGGGGGCTGCCACCGAAATATTGACACGATCCATAAACGTGATGAAGTACATGAGCATAGCCATGCCTAAAATTAAATAACGCACATTAGTCCGCTTCATATCAATAATCTCCTCCTATTTTTAGTTGACCTCGAACAATCTGCCCCAGCCCTTCACTAGGCTAGGATCAATTCCGACCATTTTAAGAGTTTTCCATACCGTTACAGCAGTACTATCATAAATTTTAATGCCATAATCTCTTTCCAACTGTTCAATTTGCCAAGTGGATCTTAAGTTGGTACATATAATGCCGATTCCGTCAGCAGGGATCGCACTTACCTCTTTACACATTTGGTCAATTTGCTCTGGGGTTACTAAGCTAAAGGAACGATTAATCGTTTGATTTAAACCACGGGTGTTGATTACTTTGTAGCCGCACTTTTCTTCAAATTGCTTAGCAATAAGTTCATCGATTGTAGGGATATAGGGCGTCACCATATGAAGGGTCTTAACCTTGTTTTCTTCAAAAGCCTCAAGCATTGCTAACATAGATGTTGTAGCTGGGATTCCTGTAACTTCAGTAATCTTCTCACATACCCTTCGATCGAACTCGAAGCCTGTCCAGCCACCTGAGGTACCATTCCAAGCTATTGCATCAACATCTGCATGCGCAAGATATTCTGCAGCACGAAGAAATGGATCGAGATCGAACTGAGATAAGGCATCCTTTTCCAAGGAGATTTTTGTCACCTCAAGACGAGAATAATGCATTGTAACTTGACCCTCTAGACCTGAAACCATTCTTGAGCAAATAGGCTCGAGTGCAGTGTTTGAAGAAGGTGTTAGCATTCCAATCTTCTTCTGTTCATTTTGGTCAAACATAGTTTTTTGCATGAATAAATTCCTCCATTTAATTTTAGTAAAAACCTCCAGTATGTTCGACTGTATATTGTCGACAATCTACACGATTATATCTATTCGACATAGTTTTAGAGATTCCTTCTTTATTATTTGGGAGTTTTGAATTTTTTAATTTCTTCCAAAATCAGATGAAAATCCTAAAGCCTCGCAAAAATTACTAGTATAATAATTGTTGTTCAGAGGCAAAAAAAAATCCTCATAATGATAATTAGAAAGTTCTTTCCTAATTATCTAATATAAGGAAATACATATTCAAAACAAATTGACCCGTATAAAACTAGTCACCTTGTCCGTCTCACACTTTATTGTATGGTTCTCTTCAGATAGTTTCCTTTACCAAGGGTACCTACATATTTACCTTGATAAACTATACGCTCTCCTCTTAACAGAACGGTGTCTATTTTTCCTTGTATTTTAGTCTGTTCATACGGAGTATAATCTGATTTTTGATATTGATTTTTCGCGGTAATAACTTGTTCTGCCTCTGGATCAAAAAGAATAAGATCCGCGTCACTTCCTGGAGCGATAGTTCCCTTCTGCGGATAAAGCCCGAAAATTTTCGCGGGATTGGTGGATACTAACTCAACAAATCGTGATAACTCCATCCCTCTTTTCATCCCATGATGATAGATTAAACTGAAACGATGCTCGATCCCCGGTGCCCCGTTGGGTATCTTCCGAAAATCCTCTTTACCTAGTTGTTTGTGCGTCGAATAGTAAAACCCATTATGGTCGGAAGCGATAATATTGACTGCACCGTTCAATACTCCGCTCCATAAACCTTCAAAATTATCTGGATTCCGAAGGGGAGGAGATAGTACATACTTTGCACTCTCATGTCCTTCAAGTTCATATTTATCTTCAGACAGAAGCAAATAATGAGGGCAGGTTTCAGCGAGGACAGGAATCCCCCTATCCTTTGCCTCTTGAACAAGTTTCAGGCCTCTAGACGTACTAATATGAGCAATCAAAGTTATGCAGCCCGTTAGCTCAGATAAAGTGATTGCCCTGTTAATAGCCTCTACTTCTGTGGGCTCCGGTCGACTTTTGGCATGATACGTCGGAGAAATATTTCCTTGAGAAACATATTGTTCCTGCAAGGTTGCAATAATCTCCTTATTTTCAGCATGAATACATGCTGTGCATCCTTGGATTTTAAATTCGCTCATAAACCGGAAGAGCTCTTTATCCGTCATGGCTATGTCATTTGCCATAAACAGTTTGAACGAAGTGATTCCCTGCTCCACAAGAAGATTCAGTTCATTAAAGGTCCTATCGTTCGCTTGAGTAATAATGAGATGAAATCCATAATCGATGGCTGATAGCTTTGATTTTTCCGACCACCGACTTACCGACTCCTCAAGAGAGCGGCCGTTTTCTTGGAGAACGTAATCCAGTATCGTGGTGGTTCCTCCAACTGCAGCAGCAATTGAGTCTGTATCATAACCTGCTGAGATGCTTCCATCGCTACAAGGAACTTCCATATGGATATGAGCATCAATACCTCCAGGGAAAATGTATTTTCCTAGCGCATCGATAGTCTCAAGAGTTTGTACCTTTAAATCTCGGCCAATCGCAGCAATCTTCCCATCCTGTATGAGAATATCCCCTTTAAATTGGTCTGATGCAGTAACGATATGACCATTTCTTATCAACATACTTTTCATAATTTCTTACTCCTGTAACTTCTTAAGAAGTCTACTTCGTGCCATTTAAAGCCGCTTGATATTGCTGGGAATAATACTTCCAGTCATTTTCAATGTGCTTGCGTATAACACTTTCTACAATGTGAGCATCTTTTCCCTTAAGAGCTTTTACGATTTCTTTATGTTCATAGAGATAATCACGTGGCCGGGAGTATACTTGAAGTTCGGTATTCCTTGCCAAAATGCTTAGGGATCGAATCTTATCGACGATTTCACTAAGTCGCCTATTTCCACTGATACGGATAATTTGATCATGAAAGACTGTATTCAAATCAACAACTCGCTCTGATTCCTTTTGATCATAGGCCACTTCAGCCTCGTTCACGAGTTGCTCTAATTCAATTATTTCTTCTTCCTTAATCTTCAGAGCAGCTAAAAAACCCGCATAGGGTTCAGTAGCGATCCGACATTGATAAATCTCTTCAATATCTTCTACTTCCATAGGATTTACCACTGTCCCATTATCCATGGTAATGACCAAGCCATCTTGCTCTAACATGCGTATGGCTTCTCGAATTGGACTACGACTAACCCCCAATTCCTGGGCTAATTTAAGTTCAAGCAAGCGTTCACCAGGTCGAAACTTTCCGGTTAAAATTGACTCTCTTAAAATTTGATAAGCCTGTAAATGAAACGGCATATTTTTAATTACACTACCCATCCAACTTCACCTCTTGTCGACAGTCTACTATTCTTGTTATTCGTTAAACTTTTCTAAAATCCTGCAAAAAATACATATAAAATCTCTAAATATCCTAAAGTTAATTCTTAGGTGTTTGAAAAATATGCAAAAAAAGGGGCCTTGACTTGTTGTTCAAAGCTCATGTAATTATCCGAAAATGTTCCTCTCAAGTCATAGCCTGTGGCCCTAGGGCCTCGGAAAGCGAAAATGCCCCGTCATCTGAGAAGGCCAACTCTGCAATTGATCGGACTCACGGGGTGTGGGTCCTGAGTTATGAAGTATATAAGGGACTCCATCAGCTCTGCGTTTATCGGATACAATGACGATATGCTCATGAGGTTGGCCATAGGTCACAATGTCCCCTGGCTGCCAATGTGTTAGATTTTCCACATCCCCTGGCTTGATCTCCCTAGTTAACTCCTGAGCATTCCGCCGGAAAAAGACAATGAGGTTCGGTACTCTTCGGAAATCAATATTAGGATCGGCCTTACCCTGCACGCGAGAATATTTGACTATATTTTCCCGAATATCTTGATCGACTAAATTCTTTAAGTCATAGCCGGCATCCCGCAACGCCCGCCAGACGACATCCGTACAGACACCTTCACTCTCCGGTGGATACCCCTTTTGATAATACGCACTGCGATACCGTGGTTGCCTCTGTACCTCAGCTTTTGCACCAGCCACGATATCCTTCAGATCATCTAAGCCATCCCCATCCTTATCCGTTGGACAAGCAAGAGTAGGAATCCTTACAGATGGCAAAAAGGGCATTAGGTTTTGAGGTTGAGGTTTCCATAAAACCATGAATCCACTCGCAACCCCGCCAATTAACAAAATTAGAGGTACCCATATAAACTGTTTTCGCAAAATCTTCCTCCTTGTCAAGAAGAGTTGGCTAGCCAAAACTTCAGTCCCCGGCAAAGAATGGCGAGAAGGAACCTTCTACACCCTGGATCTTAATCCAAAATTATTTAAAATCATGGGGCAAAGATCAATAATTCTTGCATGGTCTAACCTAACTGGCATACCAGCAACGATCATGGGAACCGTGGAATCTTCTATCTCTAGAGAGCCATGGCTCCCTCCGCCTGGGTGAATGGGTGCTCCAATAGCAAAATATTCATACCCCAATGTTGCTGAAACTGCAATCCGACGACCGCTTCGAGCCTCAAGAGCTGAGATTAGACGATTAAAGGCATCTGGAAACTTCCCGAATTCAATGGTTTGTTCGCCCATTACCTGAGCATCAACCACGGTTAAAGCCCCTTCATAGGACCAGGTTTCACCGTAAACGTCTTGATATGGACCCGTGCGAGAAAAGAAAAGTTGTTTTTCCGTTCCACCTTGTACAACACAATATCTATTATCCGAGACTTTCCAAGCGATCTGGGCATTGCGTGGATCTTTGGCCAGAATACCCACAACCTCAGGTAGAATCTCGTCATTTTCTTGAAGAAGATAAATGAAAGCCATCCGCTCATTTGGACAAATGGCAATCTCATGCTTGTTATTACCTAGGTACACTTCTTCAGTATTCTTCAACCGTTTAAACGCCTTTAAGGCGCAATCTAAATCAATCAAGTATTCTTTACCTAAACCAACTGTGGACTGAGCATGATCTCCCGTAACAATAATTACATTCTCCTCTAATGCTCTTTCCCAAGAACCGAACTCATCCAGGACGGAAACCACTTGTTGGTCGGCACGTTCAATCGAAAACCCAGAGCGCAGGGGGCCATGCTGATGTGAGTATTTATCATTATCCGGAAAATAAACAACCATAAAATCCGGCTGTTGTCCTTCGCGGACAAGTTGAGCAGCAATTCTCCCTGAAAAGATATCATTAAAACCAAAACGGTGAAATGGTCCTCTCGGATAGGCAGTTGTCCATCCCGAGAAATTTGGATGGACAAGTTGACCTAAGGTTAAGTGAGAAGGACCTAAAACATCTTCTTGATGAAGACGAAACCTCGTCCCCAAGGCCAGGGGAAACGGAACTTTTGCTAGGGAAGGATTGGTCCCTCGATACATAAAAAAATTAATATTCCCAGCACTATAACCACCCGCCTCTAGCTCTTCATACAAGGTTGGCGTTTCCGGATTAAGGTGATTTTGATTAAGCTTTAGTAATAGGTTCCGAAGGACTTTCTCTAAGCCAATTTTTAAAATACTTTGCCAGGTGGCTCCATAATCCACGATTTTCCGTATCTCCTCGTTGTACCAGATAAACCCGGGAACCCCATGCCTATCAGGCCAAGTTCCTGTGATCATGGAACTAGTGGCAACAGGAGTCATGGTTGGAAAAGAAGAGGTAACACGGTCAATATAAGTTCCACGTTTAGCCAGAAAACGAAAAGCAGGGGCGTTTCCTTCCGAAAGGATCCTGCCCAAGACCGAAGGATGAAGGGAGTCGACCACAAATAAGATAACCTTTTTCATGATCAACCCCCTTCAGTCATATTATGTAAATTAATTATATCAAACTGTTGAGCTTTTAGATACTATTGGCGAACAAACTGCAAGCAACTCACCATTTTAGAGAGTGGTATACTTGATTTCCTTTCTTAAATCCCCGATGTTCAGAATTTGGTTAAACGAGTTACTTACAAATTAATAATTATATTGGGCCTTATTGGGTAATATAACAAAATAGTATTTAAAGGAGGAAACCTTATTTATGTACGCCAATAGGTTTATTAGAACACTTCAAGGTCTTAATCAACTTAAAAAAAGTACCTTGATGAACGATTCAATGGTCGTTGGACTTATTAGTGGAACACTAGGAGCTATTACCATAGAATTGTTTAACCTTCTCTTGGGAAAAAAGCTTTTTTTCGGGAAAGTCGCGTCTTCTATGGTTGTAAACCCACTACGTAGCATGCGCTTAAAGAATATTCTGTTCGGGGAAATTATGCATTTAACCGTAGGGGCGGGTATTGGTTCCATAATGAGTGTACTTCTTAAGAAAACCGGAAAAGATTTAGTGATATTAAAAGGCACGTTCGTAAGCTTATTAGCTTGGATAGGATTACATAATCTAGGTAACAAAATGGATCTATTTAGTATCAAGCCACACTCAACCAAAAACCACTATTTTGCATTAATTCAGCACGTACTTTATGGGATAACTACTTCGGCAGTTATGAAGTATATCGCTAACCCTGATGCATTCCAGCAGTCTTCCATCACAAAAAGCAAACGTCAGCCAAGTGAGCGGAACTTATTGTACGATCAACCATTTTCGCCGCCAAAAATTGATCCAAACTTACGTGATTTTCAAGAGCTACAATTCAAGTATCCCACCGCTTAAAGTAGCATAGGATATTTGTTCATATTAGTTCAGATAAACGGCTAAGGAACAGGTCGGAATACTACTTCAACCCGTTCCTTAGCTTATTTATTAGTAAACACCCTGTTTATAAGCTCCAACAGTTCCATGATCTTCATTTAATCAATTTACGATTATATTTTCCGACTCCCTGGTTTAATTGCTAGAATTCCCTGGGCACAAAGTGGGCATTCTTGAACTTCAAAAGCCTGGATGTTCAACTGAATAATAGAGCACTGTGGCAACCCAAAATCCACCTTCCCTCCGGTTCGATCGACAAGTACCCCAACGCCCACAGCGGTGGCCCCAAATTCTTGGACCACTGCCAGAACTTCACGAACAGATCCGCCGGTTGTGATCACATCCTCCACCACCAACACACGTTCCCCCGGGGCAATGGTAAATCCTCTGCGCAAACGCATGATTCCATTTTCCCGTTCTGTAAACAAGGATCTAACCCCTAAGGCTTTGGCAACTTCATGAGCTACCAAAATCCCACCCGTTGCAGGTCCGATAACGGTTTGAACGCCCATCTCACGGAATTGCGAGGCTAAACCTTCGGCTAGTATTGCTGCCCGATCTGGATATTGAAGTACTTGAGCACATTGCATATATTGGGCACTGTGTTTACCTGAAGTTAAAAGGAAATGCCCATCTAATAGTGCTTCACTCTTTCTAAAAACGTCGAGGTATTCAGTTGGCGTGAGTGGCATTTTGTTGTTGTTTGATAGCTGAGCCATAGTTTCCATCTCTCCTTATTATCTTCTGTATCTGGAAAGTGTGTTAAAAGAACCGTCCCCTTAACACGCGCTTAACACGTTATTCCCAGAGCTTTTGTAGGGCTAGGCGAGGGTCTGCTGCGCGGGTAATTGGCCTCCCGACGACGAGATATGAACTTCCAGCAGCTAATGCTTCGTGGGGTGTAAGAACCCGCGCTTGGTCCTGGGCTGCACTCCAACTCGGACGAATCCCCGGTGTAACAATTAAAAAATCAGGT
>JADQBO010000473.1 GCA_016278585.1 Desulfosporosinus sp. | reverse complement strand
ATAACTAGGTCTAATTTGAAAACCTGACCGCCGTACACGATGAGGTAGCCCAACCCTGCTTTAGACACTAAAAACTCCCCGACAATAACCCCTACCCACGATAACCCAACATTAATCTTGAGTGCATTAATAATGGTAGGATATGACGCCGGCAGTAGTACTTTTGTAAGAACTTGGAATTTTGTGCCGCCAAAGGTTTGAACAAGCTTGATTTTTTCTTGATCTGTGTTTATAAATCCATTTAACACCTCTAAAACCGTGACAATAAGGGAAATGGCTAATGTCATAACAATGATAGCTGCTGGGCCGGCACCAATCCATACAATAAACACTGGACCGAGTGCGATTTTAGGCAAACTGTTGAGAACCACTAAATAAGGCTCCAAAACTTTACACAAAAATTCAGACCACCATAACATTATGGCAATCATCGTACCCACTACTGTCCCTAAGACAAAGCCAATGAAGGCTTCAAGACAGGTAATTCCAATGTGTTTAAAGAGCACTCCCTGTTGATATAAACCTATCGCGGTATCTAAGACCCTTGATGGTTGACTTGTGATAAATGGATCTACAATTTTGTAATCCGCGCATATTTCCCAAAGTAACAAAGCAATACCTAAAATTAATACTTGTATGGCCCGTACTAATAGTTTTTCCATTCTGACTTCATGCAAGTAATCTTTATGCTCTTGAGAAATGTCTGAGACCCGAGCCATGTGAGAAACTCCTTCTTGTTTATAGTTAGACATGGACATCTAGCCCCTTCCATATCTCTTGAAAATAATATCTGAATTCAGGTGTTTCCCGAGAGGATAAAGGGGTCCTGTTATTACTTTTCATATTGATTTCATAGATGTTTTTCACGGTTCCAGGTCGTTTCGATAATAGGATGACTCGGTCTGCCATGCTGATACTCTCGGAAATATCATGAGTGACAAGGAGCGCAGTCTTATTCTCTTTTTTTATAATGCCATAGATATCGTCATTGACTAGTAATCTGGTTTGAAAATCCAAGGCCGAAAAGGCTTCGTCTAGAAGAAGAATTTGAGGATCTGTCACAAGAGTCCTAATAAGGGCTACTCTTTGTCTCATACCGCCGGAAAGCTGGTTTGGATATTTATCTTTAAACTCGTAAAGTCCATACGTATTAAGTAGATTTATGGCACGTTCCTTCGCCGCCTGTGTGACACCCTTTCTTATTTCAAGACCAAGCATGACATTTTGATAAATGGTCCTCCAGTCAAAAAGATGGTCCTTTTGCAGCATGTATCCAATTTTCGGAGAAGTACCCATAACCTTCTCCCCAGAGAGCAAAACCGTCCCTGAGGTGGAGAAAATAAGCCCCGAAATGATTGATAATAGAGTGGATTTACCACACCCGCTTGGGCCAACAATACTTACGAACTCTCCATCAAGAACTGAAAAATTGATATTTTCTAGGGCAGTTATCTCCCCATTAAGGGATTGATATTTCATTCCTACGTTATGGACTTCGACGACAGGTTTCAATAACATTCCCCCCTTAACACACCTTGATTTTTAATAGTGTATTAGGAAATATATTAATCGGTGAGTAATCCGTAAATTTACCAGTTAGTTTTGTGTGAGTTGCGCGCAGGCGCTCAGTGAGTTAGGAGTCGTCGCTAGAAAATACAAATGGGCTGCAGCAAACTTGAATACAAGTTTACTGCAGCCCACCAGGAGCTTAGTCCCGCCTTTTCTCTTAGTTTAATCCCTTAACCCCAGCTCTAAGCGTTCAACAACCTCCACAAGCATAGAACGTGAGCACCCTAAATTAAGACGTGCAAAGCCTTCTCCCCCTGGCCCAAACTGATAGCCGGGATTTAGTCCTACCCCTACCTTGTGCACTAAAAACCTTTGTAATTCTTCAGGTTCCATTCCTAGTTCCCTGAAATCCAGCCACGCCAGATAAGTCCCTTCAGGCTGAATCATCCGAATCTGTGGCAACACTTGGGCTAGGGATGTCATTAGAAATTCCACGTTTCCCTGTAAGTAACACATTAACTGATCCAGCCAATCCCCACCATGCCTATAAGCCGATTCTAAAGCCGTTATCCCAAACACATTGGGATTATGAATCCCAGTCAAGTCACGGGATCTCTGAAACGCTCGTCGATACTCAGCATTTGGAATGATTAGATTCGATGTCTGTAATCCTGCTAAGTTAAAAGTCTTGCTAGGTGCGGTACAAACAATCGATTGAAGTGCCAATTCTTGGGAGAGAGAAGCAAAGGGAATATGTTGATACCCCTCGTAGATAAGGTCACCGTGAATTTCGTCAGAGACCACAACGACATTATGTGCTAAGCAGAGCTGCCCTAAGCGTTCAAGTTCGTCACGGTCCCAGACCCGCCCAACCGGATTGTGTGGGTTACACAAAATCATCATCTTAACACCGCTTGCAAACTTCTCCTCTAAATCCACAAAATCCATGGTATACCGATCATGTTCCAACCTTAGCTGACTATTCACAACCTCACGACCGTTATTTTTAATAGCATTAAAAAAGGGAGGATATACAGGGGATTGAAGGAGGATTTTGTCTCCAGGATCGGTTAACCCCCGCACCAATCCATAGAGAGCAAAAACAATTCCAGGACTAAAGGAAACCCAGTCTCTTTGAATCTTCCAACCCTGGCGATCAGCTAGCCAGGCAGTAAGTGCCTCGTAATATTCGTCCATTCCATCAGAATAACCATATATCCCATGCTTGGCACGATTAACCAAAGCTTCGACGACGGCCTCTGGAGCTTGAAAGTCCATATCCGCGACCCACAACGGTAAAATATCCTCGCGTCCAAATATTCGTTGATTGAAATCCCATTTTACTGAACAAGTCTGACGACGATCAATAATCTGGTCAAAATCGCAGTTCATAAAATTCTCCTTTATCCATTTAGGTGTGTAACGGGGACGGTCCTTTTAACACATTTTTGGGTGTGAAACCAGTTGTATACTGTGTAACGTATACGCTAAGTTACTTCATTAATCCCCTGTATCAACCTCTTTTATCGCCTGCACTATTTTGTTATAACCTGTACATCTGCATAAATTGCCAGCAATGGCAGTTTTAATCTCTTTTTCTGAAGGATGAGAATTTACCATTAAGAGTGCCTTGGCTGACATCAGCATTCCGGGAGTACAGTAACCACATTGAACTGCACTGTTATTAATGAAGGATTCCTGTAGTTTGTCCGATTGTCCATCCTGTTCTAAAGCTTCGATTGTGAGGATCTCCTGCCCCCTTACTTGAGGTGCAAGGACTAGGCAAGAATTTACAGCTTGGCCGTTCATGATTACAGTGCAGGACCCGCATTCTCCTTCACCACACCCCTCTTTGGTCCCTGTTAAACCCAGTTCTTCTCTCAACAAATCTACTAACCTCATGGTCGGATGAACATTCATATTATGTTCTTTTCCATTGACCTTAAACTCAATTTGCATGTTTTCCCACCCTCATCTTAAAGGTTTATTCTTTTAACTCTTATTTTTCGGATCTGTATCCTCAAAGAAAAGTAATTACACTTATGTTTAAATTTAATTATGACTTCCAGGCAGCTAAGATCTTTTCAGGCATGAGTGGCAGCTTTGACATAGAGGTTCCAAGTGCCTTATTGACGGCATTAATTATTGCCCCAGCAACAGGAACCAAGGCTATTTCTCCGATACTCTTAGCTCCAAAAGGACCTTCGTCCCCGCCTTGTTCGATTAAAAGAGTTTTTACCATAGGCATGTCCGGAGCATTAACTATATGATAATTTTTAAAGCTGCTATTGAAGATACTCCCATCGTTACCAACCTTTATTTCTTCATATAAAGCATAGCCTATCCCCATTTGAACGGCACCTTGAATCTGTCCTTCGACCATCCCAGGATTAATGGCTTTTCCTATATCATGAACTGCCAGATAATCAGAAATCCAAACCTTCCCTATCGCTGTGTCGACCTCTACCTGAGCAAAATGAACCGCATAGGCGCCCGGATTAGATGACCCATGATAGGTAAATGTTATAACAATGTCCGTATTGTACTTAATTTTAGAAATTGTTGCGATCTCTTGATAACTTATTGCCTGCTGCTCGTTTCCGACTACCCACACTCTCCCATTTTTTTCTTGTAAGTACTGCTTAGGCTTTTGGAAAATAGTAGAGGCACACTCCAATACTTTCTCTTTTACCCTCTTAGCAACTTCGTAAGCACAAGCACCACATATATAGGTTACTCTACTGCCATAAGAGCCAAAATCATAAGGACCATATTCTGTGTCGGCTTCTAAAACAGTAATTTTACTTGGATTCACATCTAAAACTTCTGCAGCAATCTGGGTAATCGAAGTAATAGTTCCACACCCTAACTCATGAAGACCGGTATTAAGAATGAAACTGCCATCCTCATTCATTTTAAGAGTCATAGTACTATGTTCTGGGTATCCCCCATACATACCGTTTTTATGGGCCGCACATGCCAATCCTACACCTCTACGAAATCTTCCTTGATCTGACACCCTATTGAATCGCTCACTCCAACCGAAAGCAGCGGCACCTTTTTCTAAACATTCGATCACACGAGCATTGCCTAAGGAAATATGAGTTGAATTGTCTAGGTCATAAGGATGAACAAGATTCTTACGTCTAAATTGCACAGGATCCATTTGTAACCCTTTGGCTGCTGCATCCATATGAATTTCCATAGCTGTAATTATTTCTGGCGCTCCCCATCCTCGTGCTCCTCCAGCAACAGGCGTATTGGTGTAAACCGCCTTACCTGCATGTTCGTAGTAAGGAATTCTATATAATCTACCAATTTTTTTGGACATTACATAGGTATTATCAATCGAACTAGTCGCATAAGCTCCCGCGTCTACAATAGTATCTACATAGCATTCCGCCAGAATCCCGTCCTTAGTAACTTTAGTTCTTATCTTAGAGGTTGTCGCAGGTCTGGTCATCGTAGAAATAATAGTTTCTTCCCTAGTTAAGGTTAATTTGACTGGCCGTCTAACTTCCTTCGCTAAAAAAGCTGTAATGGGTTCTAATATGGTTTCTTGTCTTCCACCAAAAGAGCCTCCCATGGGTACTTTGATAACTCTTACTTTGTTATAAGTCAATTCTAGTAAATCTGCGACAATAGTTCTTACCCCAAAAACTCCTTGACAAGCTGCCCATAAAGTTAGCTTTCCAGAGCTATCGAAATCTGCTAGACAAACGTGAGCTTCCATCGCGGCATGGTGCACTTTTTGAGTTTCTGTTGACGTTTCAACAACTATTAAGTCCTTAGGAAGTGGAACCTGCTCTCCCAATTTATGGCTATATTCATGGAGCAAATTCCCCCGCGGATGGATTTTTGTCTCTGGTTCCTGGAGCGCTTTCTCAGAATTATTTAGGACAGGCAGTATCTCATACTCCACTTGAATAAGCGCAATAGCCTTTTTGGCAATCTCTTTGCTAGTTGCCACGACAGCCGCAACCCGATCTCCCACAAACCTTACTTTATTAGTTAATAGACGCTCATCCTCTAAGCATAATTCTAGATCAGGTATAATTCGATAGCGACTATAGGGTTTGCTGGGAGTGTTTAAATGGGTAAATACCCGGATAACCCCTGGTAATGCTTCTGCTCTGGTTGTATCGATGCTTGTAATTAGCCCGTGGGCTATTGGGCTCAAAAGTAGTTTCGCGTACAACATTTTCGGTAGCTTAATATCACTTAAATATTCTAAATTCCCTCTGACTTTTTGCGGTGCATCGTGTATTGGAAGAGTCTGCCCAACGTATTTCAAATTCTTGTTCAAATACTCTCACTCCTCAGTTTTTAATAATTTAATTAATACTTATCCAGATGCACCTTCTACCACAATAAACTTGAAGTCAATAGTTAAGCATTTGGGAATTAGTGAATTATAATATCAATTCGATTATGGTTGTTGTTAAAGTTGATCCAAGGACTATGGGAATTTTTTGTCTCTACGGTATATAAGAAGTCTTTCTTCAATCCGTCACAGTTCTTTATTATTGAATTGCTAGACCTTTTGATATATATTTTATACGTATATGTAGTATCCCCTAAAGAAAAGGAGGCCATTTTAAATTGTTTAAGTTTAATGTAGAAGAAGAATTAAGTTGTAAAATAGAAGGGTCTGGCAAGTTTTGTGCAAAGAAAGGGGCAATGGTTGCCTTTAAAGGAAACTTTAAGTTTGATAAAATGTTGCTCGGCCCTGACAATGGTGGAGGGGTTATGGGTTCTCTCTTAGGGATGGCCAAAAGAAAACTAACAGGGGAAAATATTCAGCTAATGACTGTTGAGGGTTCAGGGATCATATATTTAGCAAAAAATGCTTATCATGTTTCAGTTTTTGAACTTGAACCTGGAGATTGCTTATCGGTGGAGAGTGAAAATCTACTAGCTTTTCCCATGGAGCTAAAATACGACGTCCGATTTATTGGAAGTGGAGTTTTATCCCAAAAAGGATTGGCAACAACAGTACTTACCAATGTCTCAAACCTCCCCCTACAAGTCGCCGTCATAACTGACGGTAATCCACTCATGCTGAAAGCCCCTTGTGTTGTCGATCCTGATGCTGTTGTAGCATGGACAAGCGGACCGAACGGTGGCGGAGACCCAAGTGTGTCCATGAATAACTTCAGCTGGAAAACAGCGATAGGACAGACATCTGGAGAATCCTATCAGTTTCAGTTTAATCAATCTAATCAAATGGTACTCGTTCAACCATCTGAACGATTATCTGGATTAAAGATAAGTGTCGATTAAGCTATGAAAAAAGCAAGAATTAACTCTCTTAAAAAGGATAATCGTTACTTTTGTCTATATATGATTATAGCATTAATGTAAGTTCAAAGTGAACTAGATTAAGCTCCGTTAAAGGAAACACATTTGCTAATATTAAACAGATAAAGGGTAGGTAATCCATACGATCGGAATTACCTACCCTTTTAGAATAAACTTGCCAAAAGAAACGATTCCAGTATAAGCCAAAATAAATGGTTAATTTATCTTAACATACAGCAAGTATATTAATCTAGCTACGCCAACCTAAAGCCCTAAAGAATGAGGTGGCAGCTTCGGCACGGCTTACTGTTTCGCGAGGTGCTAGCACTTGCCCCTCTACCTTAAGTATCCCCGTACTGCTGGCTATAGCAATATAGCCCAAGGCCTCTGGGTTAATTTGGGCAGTATCTTGAAAACTAACTTGATAAATACCTTTAAGTTCAGCTAACTTATTTAACTGAATATAACGCAGTAAGACTTTAGCCAGGAGTTCACGATTCACAGGGGCTCCCGGTTGAAGATCTTCTTTTAGCCATCCCAGCTCTTTAGTTTTACTTATAATCTCAGTATCCGTGAGAGCAGTATTTCCCCACAAACCAAATCGGCTAAAATACATGGCACGCAATAGGGAACCCAAGCTCATAGTTTCCTGGGGCTTAAAGGTGTTTCCAAAATCACCGAATAATCCAGCCTGACCAAGAGCGGCAATCTCCGGTGCACCATTAACTCCATCTAGATCTGTAAAATTATAAGGCTTTGGCCCTTTTTCTAGTGGTTTACCCTGATAATCAAGCAATTCTCCACTCTTGGCATCCAATATATTGGAGCTTGTAATACTACGGTCTAAGGCAATTGGAAGATAAACTAACCGCAAATCTCCCGGTATTCCATTGTAATGGATACGTACATAGGTCAACGTTAAAGGGCGTACCTTCAGGAAGGACTTAACTGCCATATCTTTAGTGAGAATCCCAGAAACACTTGGCAAATCATAGTCTGACCAGTTCAGTTCATAATTCGTGACTTTACCTACAACAGGATCGACATTGACAATCATCCCATTTTCCGGGAAATCGACTCCATTGACCACTCGGCGATACGAGAAGGCCTCGTTATTCCATGGTTCAGGATTCGTTTTAGCCATCAAATCTGTTTCAGGGTCTAAAACAACTTGGCTAAAACGTTCTGGCTGAACCTCTTTCAGAAATTCCTCGGCCAGATTTTGGGTTGCAGTCCGGTCTAGTTTAACGTCAGTCTTACCAGTCTGTTGATTAGACATAGAAAACCCAACCAGCTCGCCATTAGTGGCGCTAACCCTTGCACTAAGGTATTGAGGATTTCCTTGCTCTTTATCAGTTGTGATATTACTCCAGTCGAAGCTCCAAATCCGCTTGTCTAGGCTGCGCCAGTCTTTACCCAGATTTGCGCTGCGTAATGTCATATTATCCGGTAACTCAATCCAGCGCTGCACTGCGGCAATTGCCTCATCCCGATTAATGAGCTCAGCAGTGTGTTCCACTTCTTGTTGTTCTTGAGGGGTTAGGACTTGGACTCCATCAGAGACCGAATTAGCTCGTTCCTCCTTGGCGCTACCCATTCCTCCACTCCCTAGGGAATCTGTTGCCAGCCATTCTCCCGGTTTAAGTTGAAGGGGCGCGCCTGTAAAGGCATCGATTGCCCCTCCATTCTCCCCTTTTAATTGGTATACAAGCCTAGCCTCCTGTTTTTGCCCAACCATCAATGGCCTATAGGACGATGGGAGCCAATATTGGAGCTTAAAAAAAGGTGCCGCAGCAAAGGCCTGTTGGGCCTGATCAACATTGATTACACCTTGTACTTCAGGGGCCTTCACATTATTCCAATTGAGATTATAAGAAGTAATGTGCCCATCAGTACTTGAGACTTGCACATTTACTCCATTGCTTAAAAAAGGTAAACCGTTGATAAGTCGTTGATATTGAAAAGAATAATTGAAAGGACCATAGTTTAAAGGCATAATCTCAAATTCGCTAGGAATTAAGCTTAATTCTTCTACCCGTTTGCCTAATAAACGGCTCAGTAACTTATAACTGATCTCTTGGGCGCCTGCTTTAGTAATCTTCGGAACTGACGGACCACTAGCTAATTGATCCTCATTTTTCCAATAATTCATACTTACGATATCTCCGTTTATTGCATTAACCTCTGCTGCAAACTCCCCTGGTCGTTCCGCTGTACCGTTCCAACGCAAAGCCCATACTTGGCGATCATTGTACGTGTTATATGTAGAGCTAAAGTCTGCGTATCCGCTTGGCACGTCGAAGTTGTTTTTAACGATAAGAATAGCCTTTTCAAGAGTTACGTCTGGCATAGCCAAAGTCTCTATATCTGATGAACTTTTTTCTTCTCCAAAAGCTACGGGAGCAGAAATCATCGGGACCAGTAAAAATGCAATAACTATCATCGCAATGAAAGAACGACGATTTTTCTTCATACTGTTATCCACCTTCCTCTCTCTTCTTATTCGATCATTAGATATGAACTACTTTCTAATTTCAACTATGGCATACCTCCTTCTACAAATTTATGTTTGTCCGCTAGTCCTTAGCTCGATTACCATTTTCCAATCGATTGCTTATTATTATAGACGCATTATAAAGGTGTTTCTGACAATAAATTTTTCGACATTCCTTTAAACCTAGTTCACACTCGTATGCTGAATGTACTTTATTTTACAAAAATAATCTTATTTAATTAACCTAAATTAAAAAATAAAGGCCTTCCGCATAAATGCAGAGGGCCTAACTATAGTAGTCACAAAAGTCTAGCCCTTGTAATACTTTTCTCTCCATATTTTTCTTTGACTAAATCAAGAACCTTGGTGAGATTTTCACGTTCCAGTTGCGGTTCTTCAAATAAAGATAATTGATTTTCAAGCTTATCTGATAGGTTATTCAGGGTAACCCCAATTAATCTTAGCGGTTGTTTAAGTGATATTTCTCGTAAAAGGCTACAAGCTTCTTGATAAATAACGTCATCGAGATCCGTGGCACGTGGTAGTGTACGAGAACGAGATAATGTACGAAAATCGTCGTAGCGGACTTTTAACGTGACCGTTTTACCTCTGAGTGCCTCTTTGCGCAAGCTCCGACCCACATCAACCGCAAGCTTTAACAACGTTGTCTCCA
>JADQBO010000323.1 GCA_016278585.1 Desulfosporosinus sp. | reverse complement strand
ATAAAGACAACCTAAGCTGGTCCCCAAGGTACCGATTTCCACGATGGCTAGTACTTCTTCAGCCCAACCCATTTCTCGTCCACCCAAGGATTTAGGAAACCTTAGTCCTAATAGATTCGCTTTGGCTAGAGAATCTATATATTCCTTAGGGTAGGTAACTTTATCCGCATCCATGTCCAACACCAGTTGTTTAGGAACATTAGTTCGGACAAAGTGTGACGTTTCTTGAACCAAAGCTTTTTGTGTCTCATTAAGTAAGAAATCAAACATATTACCATCCGCATGAACGGATGATTCACCTCTTTCAAAGTTTTTTTAAGCGTTCGACAAACTTGTTTTGATAATCCATTATTTCTTCTCGCATGACCTGCAAATCTTGTAAAAGCTCATCAATTTCGGCCAAACGCTGCTCACCGTAGGCAATAGTCCGTTGAAGCTGTTCTCGTTCTGTAGGATCTGCATTATATAGATCAATCATTTCTTTAATTTGAGTTAACGAAAATCCAAGCCGTTTTCCTCTTAAAATCAGCTTGAGCCGACCACGTTCTCTCACGCCATAAAGTCTCTGGGCAATATCCTCATGGCGTATCGGTTCAATCAATCCCACCTCCTCATAATAGCGTATAGTTCTAGCTGTAACTCCTAGTTCGTCAGCTAGTTCTGAAATAGTAAAAATTGGTCCGGATGTTTCTTCCATTTTTTGTCCCACCTAAAGATATTAGTTTAGAATTTTAAGAAAATTATAATATCAGTTAACGTTAAAGTCAACTAATATACATGCCGAAATATCCATTATTCTTCAATTCATAGTAATTGACATTTACCAGAGAAATGTAATAAACTAGGTTATACCTAAGAATGAGAGGATGGTTGTTTTGTTAAATGTGTCTGTAATGGTGATTATCAACTAAACAGTTGAGAGAGGTTACGTTATAAAACGTGGGTGTTTAACCTGCTTTTTAAGTGTGCCTTTCTAAAAGCGCAACGTTGGCGCTTTTGGATAACGCCTTACAGATTACTTCCTACAATAACCATTTGAGTTATAGCAGTGTCAACCTTTGTCGATAAGGTCTACAAAGCTGACATTGAACTATTGCGATTATATCGTGATAGTTTTGTAGAGTGTAACAGGCATGTCCTGTTACACTCTATTTATTTTTCTCAATATAGTTATGTGATTTTATACGTCAGTTAAAATCATTGCCCACAGGAGTATTCTGCGTATTTTTGGGAATTAAAGAATCCTAAAAATAAGGTAATCTCTCTTGTGGGCATTTCATTGTTATAAGGAGGATTTTTGATGAATACAAACAATACACTGGAATTTAATATTATACTTGAAACGTTAGCTAAACACGCACTTTCTCAAAAGGCCATTGAAAAATTGCTCTCACTAAAGCCATTTTTAAGTGAGCGAGAGTGCAAATCCAAAATGCAGGAAACAACCGAGGCGCGCAAAATTTTAGAGGGTATAGGCACGCCACCCCTGGCATCAATGAAAGAGCTTGATAAAATTTTGGATCTAACAGAGAAGGGCTCTATGCTAACCCCTGAACAATTCACTAGTATCTGTACTTTTATTTCTTCATGCAAAAGAATGAAGAAATATCTTAAAAAGGCTGAAACTTTTAATGGGGACATAGCGTTTTTTGGTCATTCTATTAGTCCCCTGGATACGCTCTTTGAGGAAATTGAGCGCTGTATCAGAAATGAGGGGGTTGACGATGGTGCCTCTTCCGGCCTTCGGGATATACGCAGAAAAATCGAGAACACAAAATCTACGGTTAAACAAAAGCTTGATGGTATACTTCGCAGCAAAAAGGAATGGTTCACAGATGGATATGTCACCATCCGTAATGGTCGGTTTGTCTTACCGGTTAAAAAGAGCTATAAAAATCAGTTAAGCGGAACAGTCATCGATACTTCAAGCACAGGCGGCACCTGTTTTATTGAGCCTACAGCCGTGAGAAAGCTGCAGGAGGAACTGGCTACTTTAGAAATTGATGAAGATAATGAGGTAAGAAAAATATTATATACCCTTACCGTCCTTGTTGATGAGCATATGAATGAGTTGAGAATAAATAAGGACTGCATGGAAACATTGGATTTTATATTTGCCAAGGCAAAGCTATCTATAGAGATGAAAGCAGTTCCTGTGTCCCTTACAACGGAACGAAAAATTATCATAAAACAGGGAAGACATCCTTTATTGAAGCCAGACCTATGTGTTCCTCTTGATTTTGAAATCAGAGGGGGTCTGGGTGATGACGCTATCAACGGTGTTGTGATTACTGGGCCAAATACAGGCGGTAAAACCGTCGCCTTAAAAACCATTGGCCTACTGTCACTGATGGCCCAAAGTGGGCTTCATGTTCCTGTGTCCCAGGGGAGCGTATTTTGTATGCATAATAGCATTTTCTGCGATATCGGTGATGGGCAAAGTATTTCCGAAAATCTATCCTCGTTTTCATCCCATATCAAAACTATTGTAGCTATTCTAAAAGGCGTATCAAGGGGAAGTCTTGTTTTGCTGGATGAGTTAGGATCCGGTACAGACCCTGCTGAGGGAATGGGACTGGCCATTGCAATTTTAGATGAATTAAATCAGAGAGGCTGTCTTTTTGTTGCCACCACCCATTATCCGGAAATAAAGGATTTTGCAAAGAACACAAAAGGACTTGTGAATGCCCGTATGGAGTTCGATCGGGAAAACTTACAGCCTTTATACAAGCTGCAAATTGGCGAGGCTGGAGAAAGCTGTGCCTTATACATTGCACAAAGATTAGGATTTCCGGGGCATATGCTGAAACGAGCCCAAAAGGAAGCCTATGGCGGTAGATCCTCTGTGTCAAGAGATATACCAACTCTTCTGTTAGATGAGGATAACTCTAATTTAGAGACTGTTTCCTACAGCAGAATTCAAAAAGAAATTCCGAAGGAAAAATCACCCTCACGAAGCGAAAGCTTTAATATAGGCGACAGTGTAAGGGTTTACCCCCAAAAATTGCTAGGTATTATTTGCAAGAGGACCAATGAAAAAGGCGAGCTTGGAGTGCAGATAAAAGATAAGAAACAGCTTATCAATCACAAGCGGATTAAGCTGTTTATCCCTGCAAGGGAGCTTTATCCGGAGGATTATGATTTTTCGATTATCTTTGATACAGTGGGAAACCGAAAGGCAAGACACCAATTAGAAAAAGGGCACGATGTCGTGATTGAATATGAGGAGGATTTGTAAATACAAGGTGAATAATAATGTACAAGATACAAATAATAATATCAAAAAAGTTAGATAGGGTGTAAAAATGAGCAGGACACAACCACGATACGGAGTTGAAAAACTAGTAAGATTAAGAAAAGTATTACTTCATAACCCCATTGAATCCCTTGCAACCATCAATCAATCTAACTACAAGTATCACTTATTTAATGATGTTCCAAAGGTAGATCAGTACTTAATTGAGCATGAAAAATATGCTAAGTTGTTACAAGACCATAAAGTTGAGGTGCTATTTGTTAGAGACTTTGTACACCACACAAAGGACTTGCTTGCAAAACTCCCGAATTTATCCTATCTACACGACACAGCCGTCGTCACGAGGAAAGGGGCTATCCTATCTGAAATGTGTCCAGGTACTAGGGCGGGGGAGGAACAGGTTGTTGAGGAGGCTCTCACAAATATCGGCATACCTATCTTTCATGAATTTGAAACCTATGAGCAGTTTGAAGGTTGCTTAGTTTTGTCCCCTAATACCTTAATTATCGTGGATACTGAACGGCATAAACCTAGTACGATTGAAAAATTCTTTACTAAAGCCCTAGATATTTTCGAAGAAGTGATTTATATTGAGGCACCACAGGCACGAAGGTTTATGCATGCAGATATGATTTTCGGCAGAATTAGTGAAGACTTAGCCCTATATTTCCCCCCAGCATTTCTTAGAACTTATTTAATTAGTAGACAGAAACGGATTGAAATTGACCTAAAGACCTTTTTAGGAAAGCGAAATATGGAACTTGTGGAAATAGATGATGAAGAGCAACAAAATTGGGGTTGTAGCTTTGTTGTATTGGAACCTAAGGTCCTTATTCACTATGATATGGCACTTAACCGTCAGACTAAAGAGACGTTAAAGCAACGGGGCGTACAGATTATTGAATTTCATCCCGATGCCCTATTAGCTGGAGGAGGTAGTCTTCGCTGTCTGACCTTAAGACTTTGGCGTGCCTAGGTTAACTAGCAAAACAGGGTTCCTTTTCATTTTTCCAACAACTAACCCTTAGTTTAGCTCGTGCTTTGTTGGGGGAAGTTGATTGTGAAGTAATTCCAATTTTGACCGGTTTATTTAGCTATCCCCATAGGGTTGGTTTTTTGTTATAATCAAAACATAATTGGTACTACTGACTTAGCTGCAAAGAGGTGGAAACGAATGAATTGGAACTATGAAAATGGACGAATTTACAGTACCGATGAAAAAGGGGAATTGATGTGTGAAACTACGTTCGTTCGTAAAGAAAATGGAGAGTTGAATATAAATCATACCTATGTTAATCCTAGTTTGAGAGGGCAGGGGGTAGCTGGGGAGATGATGACAGTAGTGGCTGAGTACTTCAGGAAAGAAGGTTTTAAAGCTACAGCTACCTGTTCATATGCCAATATTTGGCTTAAGCGTCATAAGAAACAGTATCCAGATATCCTTTCCGAGGATGCGTTTGATCAAGGCGTGGCATGCAGGATTGACGGAAAGCATTAGTTTTCCGATTAAACGAAATGTTAAAACCTGGTGAACAACGGTAAAACTACCTTTGATGAGGTAGTTTTCGTTATTTTTAATGTTGATGGGGGTTCTAGGGTGCTCTAAGCTAAGGAGTGTTGGACAAATATGCTATAGATTGTTTTTACGTTTGTGAAAATTAGGAAAGTGAAACGTCATTACATAATTCGCAAAAGAAATACTCGGTAGAATAAAATGAACTTTTTATAGGTCTTAAGACTCTTAGGTATAGAAGTGAGGTGATGGGGTGGACCAGGAAATTATTGAAATGGTAAAACGTGCGAAGGCCGGAGATAAAGAAATGTTAATTAAACTAATCAGAGAGAAAGAGGATTATTATCGATTGGCATACGTTTATATGAAAAATCATGAGGATGCCTTGGATATTACGGAAGACATGATCCTTAAGGTTTATGAAAACATCAAGAAGTTAAAGGATGAACATGCTTTTTATAGTTGGAGTAAAACCATCTTAGTCAATTGTTGTAAGAATCATTTGCGAAAAAATAGCAAGGTTCTATCCCTCCATACTCTTCATGAGGGTTCCTATGAAGAGTCTTTTGGAGCCAGGGAAGATCAAATTATTCTGGAAAGTTATTTGTCGCAGCTAAATCAAAAGTATCAAGAGGTTCTAAAACTGCGCCTATTATTTAGATATGAATTACGAGTCCATTGGGACAGTTTTAAAAATTCCCTTGGGAACAGTTAAATCAAGAATTCACACGGGACTTCAGAAATTGAAACAAAGTATGGGGGTGGATAAGGATGAAAGACCTTGAAGATATTCTAAGAGCTAATAAGGCCGGAATAGATCAACTTAAAGTGCCGGAAGAGTTTGAAACGCGTCTTCGTGATGCTTTAAATAGACACCCTGTTTCATCGTTTAAAAGTAGAGCAAGAATTTATGTGGCTGCAATCATTGTAACTTTGGTCATGTTAACCTCTAACTATGAGGCGATTGCCTATTATAGTAAACAACTGCTTGGTTATGAACAAGTCATGAATGGTACTTTACAACAGTTAAATGAACTTGGTAAAGGACAAATTATCGGAAAAAGCCATACCTTTAGCAACGGAGTATCCCTAACTCTAGACTATGTTATGCTGGATGAAAATCAGCTTTTGCTGTTTTACACAATCGATGATCCAACAGGTAACGTTAACGACCACAATATTACCCCGTTTATGTCTGTCAAGGCTTTTTGGGGAAATTATAGTCATCAGAATTCTCAAGGACAAATAAGCGAGGATAACACTGAAATCAAGAATATATCAAGCTTTGAACCACCATTGTTTTTCGAAAGGAATCTAAGTTTAAGATTTAACTTATTAGAGCAAGGGAAATCTGAATCAGGACAAATAGACTTTACCCTAAATAGAAAAACAGCAATGGGCCATTCCTTAAAGGCTGATCTAAACAAAACAATTCAAGTCGATGAAACAGAAATTATGATAGATTCAATTCTTGCCACTCCGACTAAAACGGTCATCAAAGGTTCACTGCAAGGCCTTATTGGATTAGTTAAGGATCATTTAAGTGGCGAACGTTTTAGGCCAAGTAGTATGGAAATTAAACTGATTGCTGATGGAAATGAAGTAACTCAGCAAGGAGGGGGAATAAGTACAGACCTTAAGGGGATTAAGTTTCACAGTGATTTTGATGCCTTACCCTTAGATTTAAAGCAGTTACAAATTGAGGTTGTAAGTTTTGCCGCCGATCATGATGTGAATGATAGGTTTAGACTAGATATAACTCAAAAAAATCAAGTTGTAGACATTCTTGGTCAAAGAGTAGAGATCCATGAAATCTCACAGACCCAAGATGAAACACTTGTTACTATAAGTAGTGAAGAAAGCCTGGTCATAACGAAGTTATATTTAATGATCGATGGCGTGAAAGTACCCCTTGAAGAAACGATGAATGATCATTATGACAAGTTAATGGATGGAAGTATTATTCACACAAGAACGTTGCGTTTTTTAGGGGTTGGAGAAGATCTTGAACTGGATATTCGGAGAATGACTTATGCCAGAGATTACAATAAGATGATCGATGTTATACCCTTTAACCCCTCTGGAAACCCATAATATGCAGAGCAACAGGTTTTGATGTAACAGAACAGCAAAAACCGGCTGTGGTTGATAACCAGTAGAGTAATTGAATCCCTCACTGATAAGCGCGAAAAGAACAATTTATTATCTTTTGAAGATATTAAATTGTTCTTTTTTGTCAAAATAAACAATTTTGTGTGATATAATACCGTTATAGTGCGAGTACCATTTTAGTTCCCAAAATTTGATTTAAGGGGAAGATTAAGTATGAAAAGCATTAAAGTGAAAATCGTGGTATACATTGGGATTCTTTTACTCATCGTTTGCGGGGGCTTGGGACTAATTTCATACATTACAGCAGCGAAGGCTATTCAAGAACAGGCTGAAAAAACACTACCCCAGTTAGCAACTGAGGGAGCGAGGGTTGTTTCTGAAAGAATGAACTCTGTGTTAGATACCCTTGAAACTGTAGCTGACAACGACATAATTCAGGAAGGCGTCGGTAGCCAGGGGGATGCAATCGTTAAATTTGTAGAAGATGAGGCTAAAAGAAGCGGACATCTTCAAATGTTTACTCTTGGACCAGATGGCTTAATAATATCAACTCAAACTGGACAAATAGTTGACTTAAGTGAACGAGATTACTTTAAAAAGGCTATTACCGGTCAAAGATTTGTCTCTGATCCAATTGTAAACAAGGATAATGGATCTATCGTTATTTCCTATGCTGTTCCGATAAAACAAGATGGAAAGATAATAGGAGTATTAGTTGCTTTGAGAGATGGCACTAATTTAAGCACTATTACAAAAGATATTAAATACGGCGAAACAGGTAATTCCTTTATGATCAATAAAAAAGGCACCACCATTGCCCATACTAACAAGGACCTAGTGATGAACATGGATAATGATTTTGAAAATGTCAAACAGGATCCAAAACTAGAGTCGTTGGTGAAATTAGAAAGAGAAATGGTTGAAGGAAAGACTGGAGCCGGGGAGTATGAGTATGACGGAGTTGTAAAATATCTTGGCTATGCACCTATACCAGGAACTGAATGGTCATTGGCAATTGCTGCACCGAAAGATGATGTAATGTCAGGGATAAAGACTATGGGCAAGTCCGTTTTGATTGCATCGTTAGTAATTTTGCTGCTTGGTTTAGGGTTAGGGTATTACATCTCTAGAATAATTTCTGCTCCATTTATGGCGGCTGCAGAGCATCTTAAGGTTATTTCATCAGGTGACTTCACCCGAGTCACTCCAAAAGAATTTTTGGAGAGGAAGGATGAAATAGGGGTTCTGTCCAATGCCATTAATACAATGCAGGAATCTGTTAGGGAAGTTGTTAAAGGGGTTATTAACGAATCCAAAAATGTTGAAGAAACAGTATTAGCTACAAGAAAAAATATGACAGTTTTAACTCATCAGATTGAAGAGGTTTCCGCGACTACAGAGCAACTCTCGGCAGGCATGGAAGAAACTGCTGCATCTAGTGAAGAAATGAGTGCAACGGCTACAGAAATCGAGAGAGCGGTTAGTTCAATTGCGCAAAAAGCCCAACAGGGAGCATTATCTGCCGGAGAAATAAGTCAACGAGCAAATGCACTCAATCAAACCGCAGTTTCTTCTCAAAATAGTGCTCAAAGTATTTATCTCAATACACAAGAGAAAATGGTCAAAGCGATAGAAGAGTCTAAAGCAGTTGATAAGATTAATGTCCTTTCAGAAGCAATCTTGCAGATTACCTCTCAAACCAATCTTCTCGCCTTAAATGCAGCTATTGAGGCAGCAAGAGCCGGTGAAGCTGGAAGGGGCTTTGCTGTTGTGGCGGACGAGATCAGGAAACTGGCGGAGAATTCGAAGGACACTGTTAATCAAATTCAGGAAGTAACAAAACTTGTGGTTTCTTCTGTAGGGAATTTGTCGGAAAGCTCGGTGAGTGTACTTGAGTTTATTGACAAGCAGGTTCTCAAAGACTACGATAATATGGTTGAGATTAGTGAGCAATACAACAAGGATGCAGAGTTTGTCGATAGCCTGGTGACTGACTTCAGTGCAACTGCCCAACAACTGACTGCTTCTGTACAGGAAATGACGAAAGTAATTGAAGAAATTGCTGTTTCGGCGAATCAAGGGGCAGAGGGAACAACCAACATAGCTCAGAAAAATATTATGGTCGTTGAAAAAGCTAATGAAGTTATAGATCATGCAGAGAGATCTAGAGAAAGCTCGGAAAATCTCCTTAAGATTGTATCAAGATTTGAAGTATAGGGAATTGACTTATAAACAACTATAGTTGTCAATGTTCACTTGATAATTTAAACAAAGGATTTGGCATTTAATAGCCAGGACATTAAACATGAACTATAAAAACATACGAAAAGCGATTTTCCTAACTCGCCCTAATCGATTTATTGCTCACATCCTGCTAGAAGGGAAGGAAGAGATTTGCCATGTGAAGAATACGGGGCGCTGTCAGGAACTACTTACTCCAGGTGCTGAAATCTATGTGCAAGAGATCGATAACATTAAGCGTAAAACCAGATATGATTTGATTTCCGTCTATAAAGGCCAGAGATTGGTGAATATCGATAGCCAGGTTCCTAATAAGCTTTTTCGGGAATGGGCGGAGGGAAGACAATTTTTCGGTGAAAATGCCATTATTCGGCCGGAGTACACCTATGGTCAATCCCGATTGGATTTCTATGTCGAATCTGGTACGCGCAAGATTTTGGTTGAGATAAAAGGGGTAACCCTAGAAGAGCATATGGTAGCCCTGTTCCCGGATGCCCCTACCCAAAGAGGAGTAAAACATATCCAGGAGCTACACCAAGCATTAGGCAATGGGATGGAGGCCTATTTGGTCTTTATCATCCAAATGCAGGGTATACACTATGTTTCACCCAATTGGCGGACTCACCCGGCATTTGGACAGGCCCTTGTACAGGCTGAAAAAGCCGGACTAAAGATTATGGCCTTGGATTGTCAATTGGGTCAAGATTGGATTGAAGCCAGAGAGTTCGTGGAAGTAAGATTGAAATAAGGGGACCGGTATAAAAAGCCATCTTCTAGTTAGAGCTAGAAGATGGCTTTTGGTTTGGATTCAATTTATGGGCAAGCCCAGAGGTCGTAGCGCAGGTACAGGAAAGAACCATTTATTTGTTAGTCAAC
>JADQBO010000310.1 GCA_016278585.1 Desulfosporosinus sp. | reverse complement strand
ATGAAATCGGAGATATGAGTCTTACCATGCAGGCTAAGTTATTACGTGTATTGCAAGAAAAGGAGTTTGAAAGAGTTGGTGGTTGTAAGAGCGTCAAGGTCGATATTCGAGTAATTGCCGCAACGAACCGAGATTTAGAAAGCTTAATCGAAAACGGAACCTTCCGCCTTGATTTATACTACCGACTAAATATTGTCCCCCTTACCTTAACTCCGTTACGTGAGCGTAAAGATGATTTATTGGCACTTGCTAAGACATTCCTTGATCAGTTCTCCCGAGAAGTTGGTCACGAGCTGATGCTTTCTCCTAATGTGGTGAGGTTTTTTCAGGAGTATGATTGGCCAGGTAATATTCGAGAACTACAGAATGTATTAGAGCATGCAAGTATCGTTTGTGGTGGTAGGACCATAGAAATTCAGCACTTGCCCGCTCGTATTATTCCTATTCACGATACTGATTTGGAGTGTAAGGATAAGCCTTATGCTGTCAAGGAGATCCTCGCTAGAATGGAGAAGGAACTGATATTATCAGCATTGGACACTTATAACAACAATCGTACCAAGGCTATGAAGGCTTTGGGATATTCGAGACGGGTGTTTTACGATAAACTACTCCGGTATAGCATAGAATAGTGAACTCATTCAACCTAACGTTGCACATTGGGCGATGAGACATGTGCGTTTTACGCACTAAAATTGAAACTAAAAACCTACTTGTGTACTAATTCCGCACTAGAAAACCTTTTGTAGGCTGGTTTGCCTGACAAGAGGTTTTTTTGTACCAATCTAAAGCGTAGTTTTTTACGGCATCAATGATCACAACGTATAACCTTTCGTCTGAAGCACTGCTGATCTCTGAGGTATACGTGCAGCCAGGACTTATTTAATTGTTCGAGTTGGCATACGTTTTGCAACAGCTATATATGAGTCAGATTATTTAGAATAAATAGTCTTTATGAGAAATGTATTAGCTAAGTTGTATTTTAGACTTTGCTAAGAGAGTACAAGCACTATAGTCACTGGTATGATGAATATCGCCAAGGTATGATCACGAAGAGAAATACGAATCGGCTAGGGGTAAAGTATTAGAGAGCCCCTAACCTAAATGAAATTCTTGTTAGGAGACTTTGTTCTATCGAAACTAAGGAAATAGATAGCTATTGTTTGAAAAAGTACCTTCTAGACTAGGCTAGGTTAGCGATTTGTCAGTGCCATCGCAGGATTGGAATCCAGATCGAAAAAGAAATAGTTAATTCAAAGGAGGAGTATAGGTGGCCAGTAAGTTTATGTACAGTAATCGTGACCACAAGTTTATTATTAAAGAGTGGTTAGAGGGTAAAAAAATCCTGGGATTGAAGCGTTTCAAAGAGTATCTCGATATCGAGGATGTTGATGGAATTCTTGATCAGTCTTTAAAAATGAGTAAAGAAGTCGTTGCTC
This sequence comes from Desulfosporosinus sp., assembly GCA_016278585.1. Classification (GTDB taxonomy): domain Bacteria; phylum Bacillota; class Desulfitobacteriia; order Desulfitobacteriales; family Desulfitobacteriaceae; genus Desulfosporosinus. Next base: position 8,662 of record JADQBO010000310.1, on the reverse strand, counting down.
CTACTAATGATGAGGGCGATACAATAGGAGCTGTTTTCAAGGATGGTAAAGTCAAAGTTCCCCCGTCTTTCCATAAGGCTTTTAAATTTATTCAAGAGAATGGTTGGGGTGCCAGTAATAGTGATGTTGAAGGAGAGGGTGCACTTCCCGAGATTTTAAATCAAGCTGTTCGAGAGTACATTATTGGGGCTAACCCCTCTATCTCTCCTTACGTTGGATTGAGCGGAGGTATAGCGTCTGTGATCAAGGCTTTTGGTTCACTTGAGCAGATTACTCTCTATACCCCGAAAATGTTTGAAGGCGTTTGGGAAGGAACTATGTGTCTGACGGAACCCGGTGGAGGTTCCGATGTGGGAGATATGACGACCAAGGCCTACCCTACTAATAACCCATTAATCTATAAGGTTAAGGGGACAAAATGCTTTATTACCGGAGGTGATCATGATCTTACGGAGAATATAATTCACTTAGTGCTTGCCCGTGTGGATGGAGCGGCTCCGGGTACCAAAGGATTGTCGTTATTCATTGTACCAAAACTATGGGTCAATGAAGATGGCAGCCTAGGAGAGCCCAACGATGTTTCGACCGTTGGCATAGAACATAAAATGGGTCTCAAAGGTTCATCTACGGCAGTACTAAGCTTTGGGGAAGAGGGCCAATGTCGAGGCATTTTGTTAGGCAGCCCACCCAATGAAAAAGGGATTGGGCAGGGTATAGCACAAATGTTTAGAATGATCAATGGATCACGATTGGATACTGGGCACAGTGCCCTGGCAGTGGCGACTGTGGCTTATAACAATGCTGTGAACTATGCCAAGGAGCGTATTCAAGGTCGTCCTATTCACAATCCTAAAGGGAGTAGGGTCCCAATTATTCAACATGAAGATGTTCGCCGGATGCTGCTCACCCAGAAGGCCACGCTGGAAGCAATGCGGGCCATGATATTTAAGGGCTACTATTATTTAGACTTAATCGAATACGGTGATGATCCTGTCGATGTAAACATAGCTAAACGCTCCCTTGAAGTCATTACTCCTTTAATCAAAGCCTATTGCTCTGACCAAGGGTGGTTAATGATTACTGAGGCTATTCAAGTTTTCGGAGGCTATGGATTTACCGAGGAGTACCCAGTGGCTCGTCAAGCCAGGGATGTAAAGATTTATTCTATCTGGGAGGGTACTAATTTTATACAGTCCATGGATCTGGTGGGTCGTAAGTGGAGTTTAGATAAGGGAAATGTTTTTAAAGAATGGATGATGGAGATGGCATCGTTTGTCCAATCTCATCAGAATCATAAAGTCTTTGCCCGTGAGTTTGAGGTGCTGGGCAAAGCCTTATTGGCCTACCAAGAACTTTTAGGAATTGTCCTAGGTTACTTTAAGGAAAATATTAGATTAGTTCCGTTGTATAGCACGAGAATCTTGAGAATAACTGCCGAACTTTATGGTGGGTACTTACTAATCCAACAGGCTTTGGTGGCCCAAGAAAAACTGGTTCAAGGGAATGTCGATAGACATTTCTATGCCGGTAAAATCTTTAGTGCTAAATTCTATATACTTAATATTGTTCCGGATGTGGCAGCGACTGTCCGAATTATTAAAGAAGGCGACACCTCGGCACTCGATATTCCTGAAGAAGCTTTCTAATGTCCACAATAAGGTATTAGACATTAAAAAAACAATGTCTATAGGACGTCAATAGAGAAGGACTGACCCATAGCATCAAGTGAGTTCAATAGATTAACCAATTTATAAGGTTTAATAACTGAAAGGTGGTTTTAAAATTTTGGATATTAAGATGGCTATGATGGAGCGGCGCAGCATTCGTAAATTTAAGGCTGATCCAATAACAGACGACATGGTTCAGGAATTACTAGAGGCAGCACGTTTAGCCCCGTCTGGGACGAATCATCAACCCTGGCGTTTTATTGTTGTGAAGAATCAAGAGGTGAAAGAACGCATCCAAGCTGCTGCATTTAATCAAAGATTTCTTAGCGAGGCACCCATTCTATTAGTTTGTTGTGCTGACCTCTCGACCTATGCCTACAATACCAAGAAACGATTACAGGAACTGATTGATGCAGGGGTGTTTGGGCCGGAAGCGTTCAATAGTTATCCTGACATTGATAAACCTAAAGATGCTAATACTTTGAAGGCATTTATCCCACATGCCATGTTAAATGTAGGTCTCGCAATGGAACATATTGCTTTGCGGGCAGTTTCGTTGGGGTTGGGTACCTGCTGGGTACAATTAATGAAGGCTAAGCAGGTTGCTCAAATCTTGGAGTTGCCTGAACATCTGGTGATTACAGGATTAATGCCTGTAGGTTTTCCAGATCAAAACCCGGCACCACGCCCTCGCGTAAGTATTCAAGACATTGTCTTTAAAGTAGTTGAGTAGGAGAAGTCTAGGTTCTCATAAGTATGTATTTACTTCTTAAATCGATTATTAGGGAGGTAGTTCAATGAAAGTTGAAGATATTAAAAAAATTTGTGTGGTTGGGGCTGGAAATATGGGTCACCAGATTGCTTTGTCTGCGGCCTTAGCTGGTTATAAGGTTACCTGTACGGATATTAGCCAGGATATGCTCGATAAAGCGGAAACCTTTGCTCGAACTTATTTGCCGGAGCGGGTTGCTAAAGGAAAAATGACACAGGAACAAGCGGATCTGGGCCTAAATAATATTTCCTTTACTATAAATTTGGAGGAGGCTGCACATGACACGGATTTTGTGATCGAGGCAGCCGTTGAAAAGATTAACACTAAACGGAAACTCTTTGAGGATTTAGACCGGATTACTCCTCCCCATGCGATTTTGGCGACGAATAGCTCCTTTATTGTTAGTTCGAAGATTGCCGATGCCACAAAGCGACCGGATAAAGTGTGCAATATGCATTTTTTTAATCCGGCTTTGGTGATGAAACTGGTTGAGGTAGTGCAAGGACCACATACTTCTACTGAGACTGCCCAAGTTACGATGGATTTGTGCGCAAAAATGGGCAAGACGGGCGCTTGGCTTAAGAAGGAAATCTATGGTTTCTTAGTTAATCGAATCTTGTCAGCGCTCCATAATGAAGCCTTGTTTCTTGCCGACATGGGGATTGCTACACCTGAAGAAATTGATCTTGCAGTAATGAATGCTTTAGGGCATCCGATGGGACCATTCCGTTTAATGGATTTCACTGGAATTGATCTTTCGTACTATATTGGCATGGAACGTTACCAGGATACTCGTGATCCTAAAGACAAACCCTCACCACTGGTCGTTGAGAAATTTGCTAAAGGGGAATGGGGAAAGAAAACGAAGAAGGGTTTTTATTCTTACGAGTAATCAAGTTGTGTCAGTGTGAATCTGAAAACACCTGGACTTAGGGAGTAGTTCACTATTTTCATTAAAAAACGTAAATAGGGTGCATAGAATTGGAGATACGGAAAACAATATAAGCATAGGAGGTGCTTATATTGCCAATTCAATTTTCACAAAAGGAAAAAACACTTTTGATGGACCAAAAAAGCCATGAGGAGATCTGTGTTGATAAATACACAAAATATGCTAATCAGGCTCAAGATCCCCAACTAAAACAGCTCTTTAATTCTTATTCAGCTAAAGAGCAAGAGCACTTAAACACTATCAATCAGTTGTTAAGCGGACAGGTTCCTAGCTTAGGAGGACAACAAAACCAGGGACAACAAGCTCAGAGTCAACAACAAATGACTAGTGGAACTCAAGGTCAAACGTCCCCCACAGGACAGGGGAATTATAACCAACAGGATGCTAATCTCTGTAATGACATGTTAATGACGGAAAAATATGTGTCCAGTAGTTATGATACTGCGGTATTTGAATTTAGAGATACAAATGTCCGTCAGATTTTGAATCATATTCAAAAGGAAGAACAAGAACATGGCGAAGGAATTTTTCAATACATGCAAAATCAGGGGATGTATCAAGTCCAGTAAATTTTTGTTTTATTGATTAACTGAGAGTTTTCTATTCAAAAATAGTGAAACAAATAGTGTAAGCAAAGAACTGTATCCCCAAAGCTAGCGGGATACAGTTCTTTGCTTAGCACTTTAATAAATATCAACGGTTCGTAAGGTGATTTTTCCAGCTATTCTTATAAAATGAAATCATATATACGTAACAGAAATCAAAAAGTAAAGAACGTGTTATTTAAAGTAGAGTTATATAAAAAGGGTATTGAATTATGAGGCAGTTTAATATAATATACACATGAACATATAATCATATGTAGGGAGGTGTTTGGTTGATGTCTAGAAGGACAGAGAAACTTGAGAGTAGTATTACGAAATTATCAACCCAATCCCCGGATAACCCCGTTTGTGAAATATTGTGTGTCCATACGGATTTGATGGTGTCGGTACGTGAAACACTTATTCCAGGGGGGCAGGCTCATCATTTAGCTGATTTGTTTAAAACCCTTGGAGATCCTACCCGGATTCGAATTATGGATGCCTTAGCAAAAAACGAATGTTGCGTATGTGACCTAGCAGAACTTTTGGAATTGAGCCAATCTGCTACGTCCCATCAACTACGGGTTTTACGTAGTAAACAACTTGTTAAATACCGCAGAGAGGGAAAGATGGTATATTACTCCTTAGATGATGACCATGTTATGGCACTTTATCGTGAGGGACTTGAACACATCTCAGAGGGAAGAGCATAAGGTATTCGATGAACGATATTCGAACTTACAAACTTCGAACCTCGACATCATGGCAGGATCGTAAAGGGAAGATCGTCTTCGTTGGCGATGGGATTAACGATGCGCCTGTCTTGACAAGGGCCGATGTCGGAGTTGCTATGGGTGGTTTAGGTTCTGATGCAGCCATTGAAGCTGCTGATGTGGTTTTTATGGAAGGCCAGCTGAGCAAACTTCTTGAGGGAATGGAGATTGCTCGATTTACGAAGAAGATCATTTGGCAAAACATTTTCTTTGCTCTAGGAATTAAATTAGGATTTATTATCTTGGGAATTTTCGGTATCGCTACCATGTGGGAAGCAGTGTTTGCGGATGTCGGTGTAGCCCTTTTGGCAGTGTTAAATGCTACTCGTGTGCGCAAGCACACTAACAAGACCCTCGCACTTCCTCATTAGTTGAAACGAGATCACATGGAGGGATAGGTCTACGATGGATATAAAAAATAGTTTATCACTGCTCCTGTTTCTTATTTTTATTGTCTCTTATTTAGGCAAATTAATAATTCTAAAGAAAAAGTATAAAATTGAGGCGAATGTCCTTGCCAAAGGAAAAACGGATTATAAAATTAGAAGAACTGAAGTATTTGTCAAGTTTACAACGTTAATATGGGGCTTTACGTGGTTTTCACTTTCCGTATCAGAACCCTTAATTTCTCGCTGGATTGAGCCCTTTATTAGAAATGACTTTTTGAGTGGTTTAGGTATCATGGTGATGGCCTTAGGGTTAGCAATTTTTATTGCAGCCATGATTTCTATGAAAACATCTTGGCGGGTGGGTATTGATAAAAGGGCTAAATCCTCTCTTGTAACAGAAGGGCTTTACCGGTTTACAAGAAATCCTGCTTTTGTAGGATTCGACTTAATGTTTATGGGGCTTTTTATGACTTACCCCAGTATTCTAACGTTAGGTATAGCCGTCCTGAATGCTTTGGCAATTCATCGTTTAATATTACAAGAGGAGGCTCATCTAAAAATAGTGTTTTCTGAGGAGTATAATAAGTATTACGGTAATACGAATCGATATGTTCTATTTTAGCTAGAGTTAGCAGGTATGACTTATTTCAATAACATGGATAGTAGCCAGGCTGTCCATGTTGTTGTTTATGAATGATTTTACAGAGATATACAATGTACCGTGACTTAAGGCTAAAAATTGTTATAAATATGTCGATAATATTTGTTTCGGGTTAAAGGGTGTCTGTTGGCAAGGGTCTGTCTGACAACATAGTATGAAGTACACTTTTTTATTTAAGGAGGGATAACTTATATGTATGCAAATGGTCAATCGGATCCTGTCCATAATCATGGAAGTGTTACACATACGTCCTGTGACCACGGACATGCCCATCAATGTTTGGACATCACAGGACCGTCTATTCCGACAGCCAGCGGAAGCCACGTCCATCACTCAGAAGGCTGGGTTATGTATTACCATGGCCATGCTCATTATTATAAAGCAGTTTCTGGTCCCTCTATTGGGATGAATAATAAATATCACGTCCATGAGTGGGATTTCTATACGACCCATGATGATGGACATCGCCATCATGTCAATGGTCCTGATATGCCTGCCCCTGGCGTTTAAGGTTAAATAAATATTTATGTTGATGAGTGAGTGTTTCTCGTCTATGATAAGGATAGGGTTAGCTGTAGTTGCTAGAGAGACGTTGAGAAGCTGACATAGGAAATTACATTTACATGTGAACCAGGGGGTCATCATGGTACATTATTCATCTCTAGGAAAAACGGCTTTGCTAATTGCGATGGCCGAAGGAAACGAAATTGAAGACTATGTGTCAGGTGCTAGAGAAAAGGGTTTTGAGGTTGTAGCAGGCAAAGTCGGTTCTATGGATGTCCAAAAAATTATTGCGGCAGTGGAAACAGCAGCTAAACGCGGAGGGCTTACCGATGAGAGCTATCGCTCTCAACATGCCCTATATCACGCAATTCTTGATGCTTTGCAAGGGTTAGGTCGAGGGCCGTTACAGCTCGGAAATATTTTGCGCACGGTTGGACTTCGATTTGCTGTGGTTAAGGGGTCCCGCACAAGGGAGGATTCCGATGATCTTTGGATTGCAGTTAGTATGTATGGCATGATCGGAGCACCTATTAAAGGGCATGAACATGAGGTATGTGGCTTAGGGATAAATCATCTGTAACATCAATGTATTTATTTTAGAAAGTTGCAATAAAATAGAGTATGCTCAGAGATATTAGATATTTGAGGGCTAAGCTGTAGACTAAAAAGTTTATGGCTTAATCCTCTTTTTTAATTGCTGCTCTATAAGGAGGACGAAACATGAGCGTAGTATTAGCAGAAAAATCTATAGTTACCCTGGACGGGGAAACTCTCACGTTAGAGCAAGTGGTTGCGGTGGCACGGTACGGTGTTAAGGTGGACTTACACCCGACAGCCAAGGAAAAAGTCCTCAGATCTAGAAATTACGTGAATCAATTAATTGAAGGAAATCAAACCGTGTATGGAATTACGACTGGGTTTGGCAAGTTTAGCGATGTTTTAATTTCCAAAGCTGATGCAAAAAAGTTACAACGCAACCTTATTATGAGCCATGCTACGGGTGTAGGGGAGCCCCTTTCACCAGAAGTCGTAAGAGGGATTTTACTTCTCAGAGCAAATGCCTTAGCGAAAGGATTTTCAGGCATTCGAATTTCTACTCTCCAGATGTTAATAAACATGCTTAATACTGGAATAGTTCCTGTTGTACCGGAAAAAGGATCCCTTGGCGCAAGCGGGGATTTGGCGCCCTTGTCCCATATGGTATTGGTTATGCTTGGTGAAGGGGAAGCGTTTTATAAAGACCGCCGGGTAAGTGGGAAAGAGGCTTTATCTCAAGCGGGGATAGAACCTGTGGTACTAGAAGGTAAAGAGGGTCTGGCGCTGATTAATGGAACCCAGGTCATGACAGCTATTGCGGCCTTGGCGGTCTGGGATGCTGAGATTTTATGGGAGACAGCAAATATTACAGCGGCTTTGTCCCTCGAAGCCCTTGATGGGATTCTAGACGCATTTGATCCGAAAATCCATGCCTTACGACCTCACCAGGGGCAAATCGATGTGGCCAAACAAATTCGCCATCTTACGGAGGGGAGTACATATGTAGCTGGCAAACAACATCCCAGAGTGCAGGACGCCTATGCACTTCGTTGTATTGCTCAAGTACACGGTCCTTCGGGTGATGCAATCGGCTACGCTAAAAAAGTTGTGGAAATAGAGATTAATTCTGCAACAGATAATCCATTAATTTTTCCAGAAGAAAACGTAGTACTCTCGGGTGGGAATTTTCACGGTCAACCCATCGCCTTGGCAATGGACTTTCTAGGGATTGCAGTTGCAGAACTTGCCAACATCGCAGAACGTCGCTTAGAGCGATTGGTCAATCCAAGCTTAAATGGGCTGCCAGCCTTTTTAACCCCCAACGGGGGGTTAAACTCAGGGTTTATGATTGTGCAGTATTCTGCTGCCTCTTTGGTTTCCGAAAACAAAATTTTAGCCCATCCAGCGAGTGTGGACTCGATTCCTTCCTCAGCTAATCAAGAGGACCATGTAAGTATGGGAACAATTGCAGCACGCAAGGCTCGAACGATCATTGAGAATACAGGCCATGTTTTGGCGATGGAATTATTAGCGGCCTGTCAGGGTCTCGATTTAAGAACTGGGAGAGCAAAACTCCAACTTGGAAAGGGCAGTGAGGTTGCTTACCGACTTCTCCGGTCTAAGGTAAGTACACTAGGAGAAGACCGTGTTATGTATATTGATATTGATTTGGCTAAAGAGTTAGTTTCTACAGGGAAACTGGCTAACGCCGTTCGTTTTGAATTTCCCCGAAACGATCATTAGCTTTTTCTAAGAGCAAACCGGGTGTGTTGGGGGACGGTCCTTGGTGTGTTGTGTGTTGTGGGGACGGTCCTTTTAACACA
>JADQBO010000180.1 GCA_016278585.1 Desulfosporosinus sp. | reverse complement strand
GCTTTAAAGGCTAAATACAAGGATGCCATAGCAGCCTTAGAGCCCTATATCGCGAATACAGAGAACTTAGAGATTGCCGTTATGCCGGATATCTATCCCGCTGGAGACGAAGTCATCACCATTTGGTTAACTACGGGTAGGCGAGTTCCTCCGGGTGGAATCCCATTAAATATCGGAGTCGTCGTTAATAACGTACAAACCCTGATTAATGTGGCAAGAGCTGTCGACGGAATTCCAGTTACCACAAGAACGCTTACCGTCACAGGGGCGGTCAAAAACCCCATCACCGTCACTGTTCCGATCGGAACGTCTCTGCGCGACGTTCTCGAATTAGCGGGTGGTGTGGACCAGGACCTTGCGTATATTAGCGGAGGACCTATGATGGGGACCTTGATCAGCGACCTCCGGACCTCCGTGACCAAAACCACTGGTGGCCTAATCGGCCTGCCTAAGGATCATCCACTCATAAAACGGAAAAGCATGAGCCTTGAAACGGTCTTAAGAATTGCTAAAACCGTTTGTGAACAGTGTAGTTTCTGCACCGAGCTTTGCCCAAGGCATATCATCGGTCATGAACTCTCTCCCCATCGACTGATTCGAGGGGTAAACTACAAAAACGTGGGAAATCCATCCTTAGTAACCAGTGCCTTAACTTGTTCGGAATGTGGAGTGTGTGAAGCTTATGCGTGCCCGGTGGGAATCTCACCGCTCAGAGTGAATATCGCTATAAAAGCAGAGCTTAGAGCCAAGGGTATTAAATATCAAGGGGAACTCGGGAAAGAAGATCCGATGGCTAAACATCGTTTAATCCCATCGGCCCGTTTAATGGATCGTTTAAGACTTCGACCCTGGTATAAGGAAGCCCCCTTATCCTTAGAAACCTATAAACCAAACGAAGTTACGCTCAAGCTTCAACAGCACATTGGCGCACCGGCAGTACCCGTTGTTAAAGTTGGAGATGTGGTTCATGTTGGACAACTCCTCGGGGAAATCCCAGAAGGAGCCTTGGGAGCAAAGGTCCACGCCAGTATCGAGGGGACCATACTACAGATAACCCACCAAACGATAACGATAGGGAAAGGTGGTGCAGCCTAATGATCCATGCCATAGGGCTGGTCGAATTAACAAGCATAGCACAAGGCATTGAATGCGCGGATATCATGGTCAAAACTGCTGACGTGACTATTTTGGTAGCAAAAACCATCTGTCCCGGGAAATATATCGTCTTGGTAAGTGGAGATGTATCGGGAGTCCAGCAAGCCGTGAACGCTGGCATAGACCTAGGTGCGGAGACAGTGGTGGATTCTTTTGTGATCCCCAATGTCCATCCTTCTATACTACCGGCTATAGGCAATGCGAACAGACTAAAGGACATCAAAGCTTTAGGGATTTTAGAGACATACAGCGTGGCATCGTTAATCGAAGCCGCAGATGCTGCGGTAAAAGCAGGAGATGTCGAGCCCTTGCTGATTCATCTAGCTTTTGGAATCGGTGGCAAGAGCTATACGGTTCTCACTGGGGAAGTCGCCTCGGTGAAAGCGGCGATCGAAGAAGGAAGTGCCTTAGCCAGTGAAAAAGGACTCCTTATTCGTCAAGTTGTCATCCCACGTCCATCTATACAATTAATTGAAAGCCTAGTTTAAACGAGACAGAGGAATGAAATACGAGGTTAGAGGATAATCAAGCTCGACAAGGAGGTGTACAATGGGTCAATTTATATCGGCTGCTGTATTACGAGATTTGGCCAAGTCGGATAAGAACATTGTTTTAGAAGAAGATTGTGTTCTAACTCCCTCAGCAAAAGATCTCGCTAAAGAATTAGGAATCACGATTAGCAAAGGGAGACAAGAAATCGTCAGTCATTGTCATATCGGACAATCGTCCAAACAGCTGGGGAAACAACAGACTAGTCGTAAAGAGTTTAGCGTTTCGTCAGAAATCGCCCCAGATCCAGGAACCCAGGGCGGTGATCTCAAAAAAGCAGTGCAAAAGATTCTGGGTGAGGTACTCAAACCCGCCTGTGAGAATCCCAAGGCAACTCATGTCAAAGGGGAAACCGTGGTAATCAAACCTTTTCCAGAAGCTCCACCTGGACAAAAGGTAGGCCTAGTCGATGTGATCGATTCACGAGTGGGTAATCTTGCATCTGGTTTTATGACATTTGATCACTCAAAATTACCCTGGTTTCTAAACTATGATGAAGTGGACTACATTATTGAAGGGGATTTTGTCCTTGAAGTTGAGGGTCAAGTATTTCGAGCAAAAGCAGGAGATGTGGTTTATATACCAAAGGGAAGCCAAGTAGTCTTTTCATCTCCAACCTTTTGCAAAGTTTTCTATACTACCTATCCAGCGAACTGGGCAGATTTTTGTGAATAAGGACATTATGTCGGGTAGGGGGATCGTTCGATGATTTTAAAGGCAAAAGTTTACAACAAAATTTTTGCATTCCAAAGCTTTAAGGAAGTTATGGCTAAGGCCAATGAAGAGAAGTCTGGTGATGAGTTGGTTGGAATTGCTGCGAAATCGGCCTCTGAACGAGTCGCTGCGAAGTTGGTTTTAAGTAATCTAACCCTTGAGGACATTTATAATAACCCAGTAATTCCTTATGAAGAGGATGAGGTCACTAGGGTAATCTATGATGGACTTAATCTAAGAATATATCAAGAGATTAAAAGCTGGACAATCGGTTATTTGCGCGAATATATTTTAGATCATAAGACTTCAGGCGAGGACTTAGCACATATCAGTCGAGGGCTTACTAGTGAAATGATTGCAGCAGTTGCTAAGTTAATGTCCACTATGGATCTCGTTTCTGGGTCTAAGAAGATGCGCGTTCAATCTCACTGCAATACGACTCTAGGTGTGCCTGGAACCCTAGCTTTCCGTTGCCAACCTAATCACCCTACAGACAATCTGGAAGGAATGGTTGCATCTCTTAAAGAGGGATTGTCTTATGGTTCAGGGGATGCAGTTATCGGGATTAATCCTGTGGAAGATAATGTAGAGACGGTTTCCCGCCTCTTAGAAATGGTTAAGAATTTTACTGAAAAATGGGCCGTTCCGACCCAAAACTGTGTTTTAGCTCATGTAACTACACAGATGAAAGCGATCGAAAAAGGAGCCCCGGTGGACTTGGTTTTCCAAAGTATTGCAGGAACACAAAAGGCCAACAATGCCTTTGGTGTTAACGCTACCATTCTCGATGAGGCGTTTGCTTTGGTACAACGGAAAGGATCGGCTACTGGGCCTAATCTTATGTACTTTGAAACAGGTCAGGGCTCGGAAGTTTCTCTAGACGCTCACCTAGGTGTGGATATGATGACCTTGGAAGCAAGGACCTACGGGTATGCACGGGGCTATCGTCCGTTTATGACCAACAATGTCTCAGGGTTTATTGGACCAGAGACAATTTATTCAGGACGAGAAGTAATCCGGGCAGACCTCGAGGATTTGTTTATGGGTAAGTTACATGGGTTACCAATGGGGGTAGCACCTTGTTATACTAATCATATGAAAGCAGACCAAAATGATCAAGAAATGGCTACCCTCCTTTGCGCAATGGCTGGTTCAAACTTTTTCATGGGAGTTCCCGGCGGCGATGATGTCATGCTGAGTTATCAAGATACCAGTTTCCATGATAATGCAAGTGTTCGGGAAATCTTAGGACTGCGGCCTCTTCCTGAGTTTGAGCAATGGTTAGAGAAAATGGGTATTTTGGAAAACGGCAAGCTGACAGAAAGAGCCGGAGACCCGTCCATTTTTGATAAATAGGGAGGTGATCGAGGTGGCAGTAGCGAATAGCGAATTTGAGAAAGCCATTATCCAAAGTGTTATGGAAGAACTGGCCAATAAAGGGCTACTTCAACAAAAAGTGAAAGACCATTTAATGGCGGCAGCAATGAAAGATACAACCATAGTCCCTGACACTCAATCCGAGGAAATGGTGTCATTTCCTCCTTTAGGTGAAATGCAGATTTCAAACCCTTTCAATTCAGATGCGGTAAAAGCTATGATAAAATCAACCCCAGCCAGAATCGGAATCGGTAGAGCTGGTGCTCGTCCTAAAACCACGTCCTGGTTAAGGTTCTTGGCAGATCATGCAGTAGCCCAAGACGCCGTATTTCTTGATGTTTCCGAGGAATTTCTCCAACGGATGAACTTGATATCTGTTCAAAGTGCTGCTACGAGTAAAGACGAGTTTCTGCAAAGACCAGATTTAGGTCGTCGTTTATCTGCGGAAGCAGTGAAAACAATTGCGGAGAAGTGTGAGAAGAATATCCAAGTTCAAATTCTAATTGTCGATGGACTAAGTTCAAGCGCCATTGAGGCCAATATTCCTGATTTATTGCCTGCGTTAATGCAAGGCTTAAAATCTGCAGGAATCAAAGTTGGTGCTCCGTTCTTCGTGAAGAACGGAAGGGTATGGGTACAGGATCATGTTGCATCTATCGTTAATTCAGATATGATCATTTCCTTGATAGGGGAGCGTCCAGGTCTTGGAACTGCTGAGAGCCTTAGTGCTTACATGATTTATCGACCCGATGAAAATACTGTGGAAGCAGATCGCACAGTAATCTCCAATATCCACAAGGGTGGAATTCCTCCGGCTGAGGCAGGAGCACATCTGACGGATGTTATTAAACAAATTCTTGCGGCCAAAGCTAGTGGCGTTAAGCTGAACCAGCAAAGATAGGGGTGGTGATAAAATGCCCAAATCGACTACCCAAAAGATCACAAGTGTGGGCATTGATATTGGAACCACAACTACCCAACTGGTGATCAGCCAATTGACCATTGAAAATACATCTTCTGGAACCTTAGTTCCTCGTGTGGAAATCACGGATAAAGAAGTCATTCATCGTAGCCAAATCTATTTAACACCGCTTTTAGACCGCGACTTAGTTAACGCTGTGGAAGTCTCCAGGATTGTGGAAACGGAATATCAGGCTGCTGGGTTAACTCCTAAAATGATTGACACAGGGGCAGTGATTATTACGGGGGAAACGGCAAAGAAAGAAAATGCTAAAGCGATTATTGATGCCTTGGCTGGTTTTGCCGGAGACTTTGTGGTAGCCACTGCCGGTGCCAATTTAGAGGCAATCTTTGCCGGCAAAGGATCGGGAGCTGCCTTATATTCAGCTCAGAGACACTTAGTCGTAGCCAATATAGACGTGGGTGGCGGAACATCCAACTATGCCATGTTTCATGAGGGCAGGGCTGTTGATTCTTCCTGTATAAATGTTGGCGGACACTTAATAGAGTTTGAACGACAAGGGGACCGGATCACGCACATTGCTGAACCGGCAGCAACTGCTTTACAGTTTACTGGTCAAAGGCTTAAGATAGGGGAGCGAGTGACGTTGCCTCAACTTCGTCCTATTGTCAAAGCAATGGCTGGGTGTGTAGTGGACGTACTTAAGACGTCTATACACTCTGGTTTAACCAAGCAACTGCTAATGACCCCCCCTTTGCAGTTAGAGCACCCAATACGAAAAGTGATGATTTCCGGAGGGGTAGCGGACTATGTCTATGCTCCAAAGGGACCGACAACTATGGCGGAAGTAACAGCTTTTGGAGACTTTGGGCCACTTTTAGGCTGGGAGCTTAAAGAAAGCTTGATTGCAGCCGGTTTTGTCTTAGAAAAGCCGAATGAGACAGTTAGAGCAACCGTCATCGGGACAGGAACGCAATCAGTTAATTTAAGTGGCAGTACCATCCATCTTCAAGAGAGGACATTACCTCTACGTAATGTCATGGTTGTTTCTCCTTTTACCTCAACAATACCAGATACACCGCAAACGATTGCAAAAGTTATCAAAGGAGAAATCCTTAGCCTCCAAGTCGATCACTTAGAGGGACTCGTAGCCTTAGCCATGAAAGGACCTCGAACAATGTCCTTTACAGATATTAATACTTTGGCACAAGGCTTACTATTAGGACTAGAAGACTACCTTAGTAAAGATAAACCCCTTATTCTTATTATAGAAGCGGACTGTGGGAAAGTCTTAGGGCAATGTATAAATGCTTTAGCAAATCGGCCATTAGAATTGATTTGTATAGATCAGCTTGAAGTAGAGAATTGTGATTATATTGATATCGGAAAACCCCTTATGGGTGGTAGAGTTGTACCAGTGGTCTTAAAGACGTTAGTTTTTAATCGTTAATTAGGAAATAAGCATTAAGAGGTACATCTTTATGAACGAGTTCACTATTGAAATGCCCGTTTTTAGGCCCCTAAATCTTCAATTTGACTTTTAAGATAAGTCTTTTTGACTTATTTGGAAGTCAGTTTATTGAAACATAAGTATTAAAATGATTTATTTTGAGTAATTTGCACCTTGAACTCTACGTTACTCAATTATAAAACTTGATTTTAGAAGATTTGTGAGATTTAATGATCTTACCGTTGATATTGGCATGAAAATTGCTATATACTAATAGAGATTCAATTTTTAAAAAAATTTAAATTAAGCCTAAATTATGAGGAGGAAACGTATATGTTAGTAGTTGGAGAATTAATTAATGCAAGTCGAAAGGCTATTGGGGAAGCTATCAAGGCACAAGATGCTGAATATATCAAACAGGTAGCTAAGGACGAATATGAAGCTGGTGCAGATTTTATCGATGTGAATGCCGGAATCTTTGTTGGTAAGGAATCTGAATACCTGAAGTGGCTTGTAGAAACGGTTCAAGAAGCAGTGGATGCCCCTTGCTGCATCGATAGTCCAGACCCCAAGGCGATTGAGGCGGCCCTGTCCGTACACAAAGGTATCGCTATGATTAACTCCATATCCTTAGAAAAAGAACGTTATGAGGCCTTGATTCCTGTGGTCGCCGGTACGGACTTAAAAGTTGTTGCCCTTTGTATGAGTGACGAAGGTATGCCAGAAACTATGGATGCACGGTTAAGAATTGCCGAAAAACTCATTGATGGACTTGTTAAAAACAACGTGAAACTCGAAAATATTTATGTGGATCCGTTGGTTCAGCCAGTCTCTACTAACAATACCTTTGCTGTCGAGTTTATTAACTCTGTTGAAGCTATCATGACTCGTTTTAAAGGAGTCCATACGATCTGTGGACTGTCAAACGTCTCCTATGGTCTGCCAGTACGAAAATTTATGAACCATGCCTTTGCCATTATGGCTATTGGGAAAGGCTTAGATGGTCTAATTATTAACCCTCTAGATAAGATGATGATGGCAAGTTTAGTTACGGCTGAAGCACTGGCCGGGCGAGATGACTACTGTGTCAACTATCTCAAGGCTTTCCGTAACAAACAATTTGATTTCTTGGGATAGAAGTGTGTAAAAGTGTGTAAAAGGGACGGTCCTTTTAACACATTAACACAATCAGTGATCTCTCTAATTAAAATAGAACGTGGAGATAAGTTTGAAAACTTTATAGCGATTATTTCTAAACTTTTATAATCCCCTTCTCTTGACAAGAGTAGGGGATGTTTTTCAGTAAGTTGCTCTAAGATTCGTTAATATGGATTAAGGGGTAAATGACAGGACTATCTTATCAATACCCTAAGTAGATTTGTTGGTTAAGGTCTGACTAACAAGGAGATTATTAAAATAAAGAGAATAGTTCTATAACTGGAATAGGAAATAGCATTCCCGTCTCGCTGTTTGCGTTTAGTTCTCTATCTGCAGGAGGTAATTATGGAAATCAGAATACTCCCAAATCGAGCTATTATGACCGAAGAGAATGAAACTCTTCTTGAAACTCTTACTCGTTATCGACTCCCCGTAGAAAACATTTGTAATGGACAAGGGACATGCGGAAAGTGCAAAGTTCGTATGTCAGGAAAGGTCTCAGTACCAAGTGTTCAGGATTTAGAACATCTTAATGACGTTGAGTTAGAGGCGGGATTTCGACTTGCTTGTACAGTAGTTCCTGAAGAGGGAATGGTCATTGAACTAAATTTCGTGGAAAGTCAGGATCGAAAAGAAAGCGCTCTCTTAAAAATGAAGAGGGGTACCTTAGATCCTAGAGTAGAAAAGATTTGTGTAACGCTGAGCAAACCTTCACTAGAAGATGAGATAGGAGATTGGGATCGGGTGGTGGGCGCCCTAAGCACCGTTACGGGTAGGAATTACGGAAATCCTAGTTTACATGTGCTAAGTAAAGTATCGGACGTTTTGAGGACAGAAAAATTTGTCGTTACAATAACAGTTTTTGAAAATGAGATACTGGAAATTGAGCCTGGAGATACTACAAAAAGGCTTTATGGAGTAGCTATCGATATTGGGACAACCAGCGTTGGACTAGCTTTATATGATTTAACCAAGGGTGACCTGCTCAAGGTTGTCTCAATTGAGAATGGGCAGACTGCATATGGTGCAGATGTAATTTCCCGTATTTCATTTGCAAAAGAAAGTCAGGAAAACGCCTTGATGATGTGTAGTGCCATTAGGAGAACAATTAATTATTTGTTGAACGAACTCGAATCTAGGACTGGGGTTCGTAAAAACGAGATTATCAAGATGTCCATCGTAGGTAATACTACGATGCATCATCTTTTACTTGGCTTAGATGTGTCTCATTTGGCGGTTTCACCCTTTGTTTCGGTTTGCAACAGATCGTTAGAATTTTCTGCCCACGAATTAGGGCTAGAAATCAATTCCCAAGCAAGAAATTTTCTCTTTCCCAACATTGGGGGGTTTGTAGGGGGAGACACTGTAGGAGCTGTTATCGGAGCACCTGAGGTTCTGGAGAAGGGGAATCACTTGCTTATCGATCTGGGGACGAACTGTGAACTATTTTTGAAAACAGATAATGTGATGATGGCTTGTTCTACAGCGGCGGGACCCGCATTTGAAGGAGCAGGTATAGCGTTTGGAATGAGGGCGAAACAAGGAGCTGTTGAAAGTGTAACCCTTACAGCAGATGGCGTGAACTGTGATGTAATTGGAGGACAGGAACCCATCGGGATTTGTGGATCAGGTCTTATTGAGGCAATAGACGAGATGAAACAAGCTGGAGTTATTAATATACAGGGAAAAATTGCTGTTCCAGAAACCTCGGACAATCTTCCGCCTGAACTTCGCAAGCGGATACGCGCTACGGAAAGAGGACGAGAGTTTGTCTTGGCTTATGGATCGGAGCAAAGGCTAGATATAACTATTAGTCAAAAAGATATTGGCGAATTGCAGTTAGCTAAAGGCGCCGTCTGCGCAGGGATTAAAACTTTGGTAGAGATGGCAGGTATTAGCGTTGCAGAGCTTGATTCCGTCATTTTATCCGGAACTTTTGCAACCTATCTCAAGGCCAACAACATTTTGAATATCGGTCTAATACCCGATATCTCACCGGAAAAAGTTAAGATGGTTGGAAATGCGGCCCATGTTGGCGCTATACGGACACTTTTAAATCACCGGGAGATGGATAGGACTCAAGAATTATTTAAGAAAGTTAGACATATTGAGCTCGGTGGAAGTGCAACATTCTCTAACTATTTTATGAATAGTATGTACCTCGAACGATTAAGTTAAGTAAAAGTTAAGAAAAGACTGAAAATGTCTTTAAATTAATACCCAAGAAGGGTTATAATAGTTAGAGAATAATAGGACAATGTCCTGAGAATTAATTGGCGAAAAGGGAGAGGAACTTAGGAATGGTAAATAAATTTAAAGAGTCATTATTAGACAAAAACACGCTATCTGTAACGTGGGAACTGGTACCAGGGAGAGGCGCAAACGAAAAAGCTCAAGTAACTGCTATGGCCTCTGCAGAACAGGCAGCAAAAGGTGGGAGGGTCCATGCACTTACCATCACGGATAACCCAGGAGGTAATCCGGCAATTCTCGCTGATTATTTGGGAATGGAAATCCTCAAATTAGGTATTGAACCATTAGTACATTTCACCTGCAAGGATAAGAACCGTAACCAAATGGAAAGTCAACTCTATGCATTAGATCGTGCAAAAGTTCGTAATCTCTTAGTGATGACTGGGGATTATACAGTTTCTGGATTCAAGGGACGTCCTAAGCCGGTTTTTGACCTTGACCCATCTAACACCTTACAATTAATAACTGAAATGAATAAGGCCTAGAAGTTCCAGGCATGAAGGGACCTACTTATCATGCTCCCAGTGACTTT
>JADQBO010000283.1 GCA_016278585.1 Desulfosporosinus sp. | reverse complement strand
TTTTCACCGGCGGTTTGCATATTTATACAACCGTTAATCCCAAAATTCAAACTGCTGCCGAAACAGCCTTTGCAGACTCTGCCAATTTCCCCCAGGGCATCAATGATACGAAGGTTGAAGGTGCCATGACGGTCATTGAACCTTCGACAGGGGAAATTCAAGCAATGGTTGGTGGGCGAGACTATACGCCTCGAGGACTAAACAGGGCTTGGCAATCCAAACGACAACCCGGATCGACCATTAAACCATTGATCGTCTACGGTCCAGCCATCGAAAAAGGTGGATATTTTCCCGGTACCGTTCTTGATGATATGCCTGTAACCTATAACGGCGGAAACGGCAGCTCTTGGTCTCCAACCAACTATGATACAGTAAGCCGAGGTTGGCATGGCCTTATTACCATGCGTTATGCCGTTGAACAGTCCGTCAATATCTATGCCGTTAAACTTCTCGATCTCATTGGAGTTGATTACGGCTGGTCGTTTGGTAAAAACAATCTGGGACTACCTCTTGAACCAGAAGATCGGGTTTTAAGCCTTGCCTTAGGTACTACACATGCAAGTACACAGGATATGGCAGCAGCATATGGGGTTTATGCCAACAACGGAGTTAGCATTACCGATCATGCCGTCGTGAAAGTCTTAGACTCCAAAGGAAATACAATAATTACTCCAAAGATTACAAAAAACCGAGTTATGAAGGAAACCACTGCCTATATTGTCAACAGTATGTTACGGAGCGTTGTGACTAACGGCACTGGGGTCAGTGCCCAAATCGGAAATTGGGCTGTTGCCGGAAAAACCGGTACCTCTTCGTTACCCGAAAACCTCAAATATAAGACAGGTAATACGGATGCTTGGTTTGCTGGATATACTCCGCACTACACAGGGGTTGTTTGGATGGGCTATGATTCTAACCCTGATATTAATGGTAGTCCGGGACCGTATTATTTGCGCAGTGTATATGGAGGCGGCTTTCCTGCCCAAATTTGGAAGAAGGTCATGACCGCTGCTCATAAGGACCTTACTGTACAATCGAAATTTGAACAGCCCTCAGGGATCGTTAGCGGCTCCTTTGATAAGAAGTCTGGTCTCCTTCCCAGCAGTTTAACCCCTTCTGAATTCGTGGCGACTGAAATAGCTCCTCAGGGAAGTTTACCCATACGCATCAGTGATGTCTGGATTCAAAAAGATGTAGACGCCGATCATCCGGATATGTTAGCATCTCCCAATTCCCAGAATACCCTAACTAAAACCTTCTTAAATTTACCCAATCGTGATCCATCCTGGACATGGCCATCCGATGAGGCCCCCTATCAACCGCCTACTAAGGTAGCCCCCGACCCAGTCGTCGAACCGATTATTGATCCAGATCTATTAGACCCTTCCTTAGATGAACTTCCCCCGGATACATCCCTCCCTGCACCCGTACTTGGAAAGGTTAGCTACGATCCAAAAACCTCACGTGTCGTTATCCCCATTACCAGCTTGTCAGAAAGCGGAAGATATTCTGCAGTTGTTTATATTCAACGTCAAGACAAGCTGCTCGGAACTATCCCCGTTAAGAATTCTAAGGGATCCCTTTCCTTTTCACTAGCAATCAACGACAAAGCGCCCAGTCCCGGTTCTTATTATTTCCGCGCCTCTTTTCAAAACCCTAAAGAATCAGAGATTGGTCCCCCTTCAAACACGGTTAAATTAGTACTCACTGAATAATGATTATTTAACGCACCACCTAAAAACAGCACTGGCCTTCTATAGAAGGTTACCAGTGCTGTTTAACTATGCCCACAAGTCTATTTTACTTTAGTTCAACAACGGTTACTCCAGAATCGCCTTCACCATACTCCCCTATCCTAAAGCTTCGTACATGCGGATGTCCTTTTAGGAAATCTTGTATCCCTGCTCGCATAGCCCCTGTTCCTTTACCATGAATAACATAAATAAGACCTATTCCACCAAGAACGGCATCATCCATATACTTATCTAAGGCTTCCGTTCCCGCCTCGACAAGCATCCCTCTCAAATCTATCTCACTACGGATTCCCTCTGCTTTTTGAATGCCAATCCCCATATCACGTGAATATTTGGGCGAGACTTTCTTTTCCTCCTGAGCCACTTTTAAATCTGAGAGGGGAACCATAACTTTCATGATACCCGCTTGAACAAGGACTTCACCATTAGAATTGGGAAGCTTAACGACTTGACCTTTCTGCCTAAGCTTCGCCATGTAAACCGTCTGGCCTAGCATAATTTGATCTGCTGACAATTCACTACCAGAGCGTTTTACTGGCCGACCATGATCCAGCCTTGCCGATATTCGATGAAAACCCTGCCGAGCTTTTTCAATATCTTGTTGTTGCTTATTTTCCTTTTTTAAAGCAGCTTTTAACTCTTCAATTAAGGCATCCGCTTCTCGTTTAGCCCCGCGGATAAGCTCACTAGCTTCATCCTTAGCTACAGCTAGTAAAAGTTCAAACTCCTCATCTAAGCGGATTGATTTTTCTTCCAGGGCTTTACTTTGCTTTTCTACCGCTTGCCGTCCAGTTGCGGTCTTTTGCTTTTCTATTTCAATCTCCCGGTGAGTTTCACCTAAATTTTCAATAAGATCTGCTACTTGCATTTCTCGCTCTGTTACAAAGGTATTAGCTTTTTCGAGAACCCTCTGGCTTAAACCCAACCGCCCTGCAATTGTAAACGCATTACTTTTACCGGGAATTCCAATTAGCAACCGATACGTCGGGCGTAAAGTCTCGGTGTCAAATTCTACAGAGGCGTTTTTGACACGTGGGGTTTCATAGGCAAAGGTCTTTAGGGCCCCATAGTGAGTCGTGGATACTGTTCGACACCCTCGTTCATGCAGTTCGGCCAGAATACCCATGGCAAGTGCTGCCCCTTCCGTTGGATCTGTTCCAGCTCCAACCTCATCGAGTAATACTAAAGAGCATCTGTCTGACCGATTAATGATTTCGACGATGTTTTTCATATGGCCTGAGAACGTACTTAACGACTGCTCTACGCTTTGTTCATCCCCAATATCCGCAAAAATCTGGGTAAAAACTCCCATCCTAGAGTCACTTTCCGCTGGAATTTGGAGACCTGACTGATTCATGGCTGCCATAAGCCCGACAACTTTCAGAGCCACCGTTTTTCCGCCCGTATTAGGCCCAGTAATCACTAACGTATCAAAATCAACCCCTAATTCTAACGAAAGTGGAACAACTGCTCCGCTAATTAACGGATGCCTGGCCTGGACGAGTTTTATTTCTTGGCCCGAGACTAATTCTGGTGCCCCGGCGTTCATCGTCACACTTAAATGAGCTTTGGCAACTACAAGATCTAATTGAGCTAACGCCTCATGAAGATCGGCAATCGCATCTGCTCGTACCTCTATTTGAGCTGAGAGCATTTGTAAAATTCGCTGGACTTCACGTTGTTCCTTTAAAATCACTTCACGTAGTTCATTACCTAAATGAACAACTGGCATAGGTTCAATAAACAAGGTAGCCCCACTGGCCGATTGATCGTGTACAATACCTGGAAATGCCGTACGGTATTCCTGCTTAATCGGTATCACATAGCGATCCGAACGTTGAGTAATAATAGGGTCTTGTAACATTTTCTGATAACTAGAGTTTCGCAAAGTCCCCTCTAGGCTTTCCCGAATACGGTTTTGCAGACGGTGTATGGCTCGTCTAAAGTCTGCTAGTTCTGGGGAAGCGCTGTCCGCCACTTTCCCATCTTCAGAAATACAGCGGGTGATCTCATCCTCAAGATCCTTTTGTGGCTCGATAGGTAACGAAATATCCCATAACCCTGGAAACTCCTCCCTTAATTCCAGAAGCAGTTGCTTTATTTTTCGTCCCACTCGCAAAGTATCTCGAATTTCAAGGAGTTCCTCTCCATGAATTACCCCACCACGCAAACAGCGCTCTATATAGGGACGAATTTCTTTCGACCCGCGAACCGAAAAAAGAGGATTTCCTCGCAAGAGATTCTTTCCTTCTTCTGTTTTTTGCAATGCCAAGCGAACCAATTGTAAATCAACATAGGGCTTTAAGCCAATGGCCAGTTCCTTTGCTCGCGGAAGGATACAGTACTCCGCTAGATGTGATAGTACTTTGGGAAAGTCCAATTTGTTTAGGACTTTATCTTCGATTTCCATAGTTCCTCCTTTACGCTGGCCGTGTCTCAAACAGATGAAATTAGAGCATCGCTGTAATGACGAGTCCTTTCTGAGTGGATAACTTATAACACGCCGCGAAAGAAATGCCCTTTTGTAAATCCCTCTGGGAAAAGAGATGTTAACTCAGCCATCCCATCGCTCGACGACCTTATACCTTTCTTTCCTACAGTTAAAGAATCCCAAGTTTCATTAAACAAGCGAACAATCTGCTTTACTTGCTCAGGTGTTTGCCGTGTCAATTGCAGACGAACGTTAGAAATTCCCATACGCCGTATTTGGGCAAGCTCCTCATAGAGGTTAAGGATCTTAACATTGAAAAGGTGCAT
This sequence comes from Desulfosporosinus sp., assembly GCA_016278585.1. GTDB lineage: Bacteria > Bacillota > Desulfitobacteriia > Desulfitobacteriales > Desulfitobacteriaceae > Desulfosporosinus. The sequence continues at coordinate 5,669 of JADQBO010000283.1, read as the reverse complement.
CCTACACTCTTGGTCAGTTTCTACTGGAAAATCATAACGCATGCGATCACGTAAATAATGGGGTTCTTTCACACACGTCCTAGCACATTGTTCCCCTTTTTTTCCGCCTAATGTTGCTCCTACCGGGCAATATTCGCTAACCATCATCTCCAAGTCTCCAAACACTATAACCTCTACCTCCGGCCACTTAGCTAAATAAGCGAGTTGTTCGTGGTGTAGTTCAGGAGAAACGGTAACCTTTTTAGCACCCTGACGCAAAAAATAAGCCAGGCTTGTCTCGTTAAACACATTCATTGAATAGTCTACTTCAAAGGGCCAATCTGGATGAATATCCTTCATCATTTCTAGTTCTCCAAGGTTCGCTACTACGAGTTTTGGTTTTGTCTCCCACTCCGCTGCTTCTTTGAGATCTAAGTAAAGGCTCTCACTCTGAGCTTGATTTAATACCCGTGGCAAACGCCAAGCACAATCAATCCCCTGCCTTCTACAATCCTTGAAACTAGCGCGAATCTCTTCCTGGGAAAAACCACGTCGGGAGCGCCAATGCTCTCCACCAATTAGCACCCGTTTTGCTCCCCCTTTAAGGGCGGCTTGCAGTGTTAATGTATCGCTAACGGCCACTGAAATCTGGGGAATAGTGTTTTTTAAACTAATTAAGGTCGACCGCTCCTCAGCTTGACGCTGTTTCCACCGCTCGACTCTTTGTCTATATGTTTGTCGATCGATCCTTTGTCGTGGCTCTATTTGCAATAATTCTTCCACTGCTAGCCGGCGCATTTCGTTAAGGTCACTCACTGGAAGCATAATACCCTCATCCGTCTCCAATTCCAACTTATCTAACCAAAAAGGTGTTGTCCCTAATCGCCCCAACTGCTGAAACGCGTACTCCCAAGTTAGCGGCCTTTTTAAAGCCTTTTGAGCCAAGCTCGCCGAATAAACTTTAACTTTACGCTGGGCGTCCATAACCTCTAAGGACAATTTATCCCCTTCATGCCCAGATAGGCGCATGGTCAGGGGGCTTTTACGCTGCTCCCGTCCCTCTTGGAAACTAAGCCGGGCTTTTTCCATTAACAATGCATCGTTTGTCTTAAAGACTCGATCTCCAGGTTGCGCTATTCCGGAAAACTCTATCTGCACAGTTTCTCCTGGTAATCCTTCAATAACCTCTTTTTGGTCCTTCCAGATTAGTCCAACCGTGACTCCTTCTCTCCCACGACCTGTCCAAAATTCAATTCCATCCCCAGGGTGTAAAGCGGCCTCCAGTTTGAGCGATAATCGATCTGCTTCTAAGCGTGCCACTCGACCAAGGCGCGTCCCCCGATTATTTGGTCGATTATAGCTCATCAGCTCTGCGCCAAGGTTTTCTCTAAAATATCCCCTTGTAAAATCTCGGTTAAACACCTGCAACAGTTCTTGATGTTCCCCGGGGGTTAGCAAGGGAGCATCTGCACGATCTTCTTGCTGATCTCCGATCCTATCTATGGCTTGTCGATAGAGGCGAATAACGGTGGCTACGTACTCCGGACGCTTCATCCTTCCTTCTACTTTAAGAGAATGAATGCCAATTCGCTTTAACTCAGCTAATTCTTCTGCTAAATTCAAGTCTCGAGGGCTTAATAAGTGTTCCCCCGTGTTCTTTTGCACTAAAAGGTTCTGTTTCCCTTCATTTACAAGTTGATACGTCATTCTGCAAGGCTGTGCACAGGTTCCTCGGTTTCCACTCCGCCCGCCAATAAAGCTGGACATAAGACATTGTCCTGAATATCCGATACATAGTGCGCCGTGCACAAAGACTTCAATATCTAACGGCGTCTTTTCTGCAATATCTTTCATTTCATTAGCCGAAGTCTCCCGTGCCAACACGACTCGTTTAAAACCCAGAGATTCCAAATGATCAACACCCCAACTTGTGTTCACGGTCATCTGTGTACTAGCATGGGTTTCCAATTCCGGAAGAATCGTACGAATTGATTCTGCCACTCCAACATCTTGTAGAATCACAGCATCAACGCCTATTTCGTGTAAGGCATAAAGATAGTCCAACAGTTCCTTAAATTCTTGATCAGCAATAAGGATATTTACCGTTACATATACATTAACCTGGCGTTCATGGGCATAGCGAACCGCCTTTTGCAACTCTTCTAAGTCAAAATTTGCGGCGCTTGCTCTGGCACTAAAGCTTTTCCCTCCGAGATAAACAGCATTTGCACCATTTTCTACTGCCGCTTTAAACGCCTCGAAGTTTCCCGCAGGAGCCAAAAGTTCCAGAGGACGAGATTGCTCGGTTTTTAGTTCATTCATTTGTTAATTCTCCTGTTTCTACATTGCGGCTCTATTTCATCCTTAAACCAGCTTAGAAATAGGCAACAATATAATTATAATTGTTTAGCTTTAGTTTGTACAATTGGTAGTTTATAACTCCAGGGAAAATCAAATTAAATATTGACACGTTTGGGCATATACTTTAAGATAAAATTAATTAAAATATGTAGTAGTATGGTAGAACAGTAGGAGTTGGGCGGCGAAGCACTTCTGCGGAGGTGTATTTTTTATGTCCTAAATTAAGAAGGAGGTATGATGGTGAAAAAATTGCTAGCATTCGGTTTAAGTTTGGTGTTGTTACTTAGTTTAGTTGGATGTGGGACTGCAAAATCCGATGCAAATTCAGCCGGAAACGAGAAGGAAAAACAATTAAAGATTGGGATTGTTCAAATCGTAGAACATCCGGCCTTGGATAGTGCTCGAGAAGGGTTTCTAGAAACACTTAAAGAAAACGGGTATGAAGCCGGGAAGAACCTCACAGTCGACTATCAAAATGCCCAAGGGGATCAGTCCATACTCCAGTCTATTACTCAAAAGTTTTCTTCATCCGGGCTGGACCTTGTCTTAGCCATTGCTACTCCTTCTGCTCAAGCGATGGCGAGTGCAAGCACGGATATCCCAATTCTAATCACAGCTGTCACTGACCCCGTAGAAGCAAAACTTGTAAATAGCATGGATAAACCCGGGAAAAATGTGACAGGAACAACCGATATGAACCCTATTAAGGAACAATTTGAACTGATGAAAACATTAGTTCCTACCGTTAAAAAAGTCGGGGTTATCTATAATGCCGGGGAAGTTAATTCTCAGGTTCAAGTAGCCATAGCAAAGGAAGTAGCCGCTGGGCTTGGCTTAGAAATTATTGAAGCAACCGTCACCACCAGTGCCGATGTTTTGCAGGCTAGCCAGTCCCTGATCGGAAAAGTTGATACAATCTACGTGCCTACGGATAATATGGTTGTTTCTGCAGCCCAATCCGTGGTACAGGTCTCCCACAAGAACAAAATTCCCATCATTTCCGGGGAGAGTAGTGTCGTTGATAAAGGAGCTTTAGCCACCATCGGAATCAACTACAAAAACTTAGGCCAACAGACTGGCGAGATGGCCCTTCGCGTCTTCAAAGGAGAAAAGCCACAGGATATGCCTATTGAGGCTCAAAAGGACTTTGATACGGTTCTTAATCAGTCAGCCATTGATTTGTTTGGTATAACGGTTCCAGAGGATATCTTGAAGAAAGCTATTGTTGTCAAGTAGTAAGCAGTCCTATGCTTGTTAATCCACGAGTTAAAGACATACGCTATTGATTTAGTCATAGCAAATATAATTGGGGTGTAGAAGATGTTCACACAAATAGCTCTCGGTACAATGGAACAGGGTTTGATGTATGCTATCATGGTTTTAGGTGTCTATCTGACGTTTCGAATTCTCGATTATGCTGACTTATCTGTAGACGGGAGTTTTACACTCGGTGCAGCAACTGCTACATCGTTGATCGTCGGAGGAACTGACCCATGGTTAGCCACTGGAATGGCGTTTATTGCCGGAACCCTAGCCGGGTTATTTACGGGAATACTTCATACCAAGTTTAAAATTACACCATTGCTCTCAGGGATTTTAACAATGACAGCGCTCTATTCTATCAATCTGCGAGTGATGGGTAGAGCTAATATTTCACTTCTTGGTTCACCGACGATCTTCTCTGATTTTTCTACTCTACCATTTATGGAAGAGTACGGTGTCTTTGTGCTTAGCTTGATTTCTGTCATCTTCCTAGGCACTGCCATTTACTTTTTCTTACAAACTGAATTGGGGCTTGCCTTACGGGCCACTGGGGATAACGAACTGATGATTCGCAGCCTGGGCGTGAATACGGATCTGATGAAAATCCTCGGCCTAGGTTTATCCAATGGTTTAGTTGCCTTTGCCGGGAGCTATGTGGCTCAGAAACTACAGTTTGCCGATGCCAGTATGGGGATTGGGATGATCATTGCTGGGTTAGCTTCCGTTATTATTGGAGAAGTGTTGATTGGAACCTCCTCAATTGGTCGGACGATTATCGCTGTGATCTGTGGAGGCATACTTTATCGCGTGATTATCGCAGTTGTCTTACAATTAGGTTTAGAGGCGACAGACCTAAAATTAATTACCTCGTTTATTGTTATTACAGCTCTAGTTTCACCAAGCATCCGGAAAAAGATTGGGTCCTGGAGTACAGGTATCCGGGGAAAGGGGGCTCAATAATATGCTAAATGTCCACAAAGTGTTGAAAACCTTTAACCTGGGAACCATTAACCAGAAAAAAGCCTTAGATAGAATAAGTTTGGAACTTTTACCAAATGATTTCGTTACGGTGATTGGGAGCAATGGAGCCGGAAAATCGACGCTTTTGAACGCCATTGCCGGGAATTTCCTAGTGGATTCCGGGGAAATCTCCATTGAAGGCGTAGCAATCACGCGTCTTCCTGCGCATAAACGAGCGGGCTTGATTAGCCGAGTTTTCCAGGACCCCCTCTCCGGTACCGCAGCCTCAAGGACCATCGAAGAAAATCTTAGTATGGCCTTTCGCAGAGGAAAAGTTCGACGCTTACGTCCAGCCATTAGCTCCAAGGAAAGAGATATGTTTCGTTTAGAACTCGAAAAGCTTGGTCTGGGCCTCGAAAACCGCTTAACCCATCGCGTCAGTCTCTTGTCGGGAGGGCAGCGTCAGGCTTTAACCCTTCTAATGGCGACACTAGAGAAACCCAAGCTATTACTTCTTGACGAACATACTGCAGCCCTTGATCCCAAGACAGCTGAAAAAGTCTTAGAATTAACCTGTGGTGTGACGGAACAGCAACAACTAACAACCTTGATGATCACCCACAATCTTGACCACGCTCTTGCCTTTGGAAATCGAACGATCATGATGCACGAAGGTCGAGTGATCCTCGACATTAAAGGGATAGAACGTACTAATATGACGATAAGTCGTTTGCTCGAAATGTTTGAGCAAGCTAGTGGATCCCATATGAATACAGACCGCATGATTTTGGCTTAAAATTGTAAAAAAGAGGTGGCTTTATTTTACCCTCTTTTTTGTCTCAATGTGCCAGTCGAAGACTTATGCAGCTCAAAAACACAACCAGAAGTGGTTGTGTTTTTGTTGGCCATTTACCTATTAAAATTTCTCAGTTTTTTCCGTTGTATATCTTAACTCGGGGCTTCAAACTACTCCGACTTTTCCCCAAGTAGTTGCATTAGGGTTTCTTGTTCTTCTCGCAGCTTAGCAAGATCATCCGCTAAATTCAAAGCTGTTAAAACAGCAACCTGGTGAACACTCAAGCGAGGTAACCGTTGAGCGATCATAT
>JADQBO010000384.1 GCA_016278585.1 Desulfosporosinus sp. | reverse complement strand
TTATACCCTACACAGTGATAGCTTTGCAAATCCTCACTTTTTGAGGCTTGAATTTGACGTAGCGCTTGATGAACTGCCTCGATTTCCAAAGCTAATACATTCTCTCGTTCCCAGCGTACCGGAAGGAGTTCCTTATGTTCTGCAACGGCAACTTCTGTACGCAACGCACGACCTGCAGCAGCCACAGCAACTTGCTTTAAGGGCATATCTAGCTTTTTCTCTAAAATCCCTTTAATCTTTGCCACAGCCCGAGCGACTTCATCCACATCATGAACTTGTCCATCATACATGGCGCGCTGACGATGCTCTGTTCGAGCGCTTGCCAAAATTTGATAACCTTGTTCTTGATTTTTTGTTATTACTAGTCCCATCACCATTCGGGTTCCAATATCTAACGCAAAAATCGGTTCCACTTGTCTCACCTCTCTTTACGTAGATTCGCTTTATTAAAGCAAAATCCTCCTCTAAGACAACTAAACCTCCACAAATGCCGAGTAGGCATTGATGGAGGTTCTGTCGTTGCTTTTAGAAACCTTAAGCTGCACCAAACTTCAGGCCTTGTTGTACCAATGCCTAAACAAATAGTCTATGACGAAACGTTATTTTTTCTAACTGTATAGAAGATACCGGGTCTTGGCATACTCCGCTATTTCCTGTCTTCTTGCCTCATATCCCTTGCGGCCCATTAAAGCGTAGGTCCCATTTTTTCCTTCTTCAACTCCCGGTTGATCAAAAGCATTAATGTTCAATAACTCACCCATATAGGCTGTCTCCCACTCTAACAAAAGAAGTAATTGTCCAACGGTATAGGCCTCTAAGCTAGGAAGTATAATCCTTTGATGTTGGCGCCCAGCAAGTGTCAATGCGTACTCGGTTGCTGTTTGTTCCGCCGATACCAACTCTTCTAAAGTTCGTCCCCCCAGGAAGTGAATATCTTCAGGCAATTTCGAGTCCAAGGGAATCACTTGGGTTTCTTTAAATTTCTCAACCGTCACAAAGGTAATAACTTTATCATCAGGCCCCTCAACATATAATTGGACTTGGGAATGCTGATCTGTCACTCCAAGTGCTTTGACAGGAGTCTGTCCTACCTGAACAATGCGACCCTGACGATCATATCGTTTTCCCAAGCTTTCTGCCCACAATTGGGCATACCAGTCCGCCATTGTTTTTAAGCCATCCGCGTAAGGCATAAACACGGAGATATTCTTTCCTTTTTGTCCTGATAAATAAGCTAAGGCAGCCCTTAGTTGGGCGGGATTGGCAAACACCCCTTGTTTTTCCCGAATCCATTGATCCATGTCTAGAGCACCTTTCAGAAGCTGATTAATGTCGATGCCACAAACTGCTGCAGCAAGCAACCCAACAGGGGTCAGTTCTGAAAAGCGTCCTCCGATTCCCAGGGGTATTACGAAACGTTGAAAGCCCTCTTTAAGAGCGATTGGTAAAAGATTCCCCTTTTCTCGATCTGTAGTGACAACGATATGCTCCCCATAGCTGTCTCCGCATTCGTTTCGCAAAATGTCTCGAACAATTAAAAACTGGGCCATGGTTTCTGAGGTGTTACCTGATTTAGAAATTACATTAAAAAGAGTTTTACGAGGATCAAGTATCTGTAACAGCTCATTAAAGCGAACAGGATCGATGTTATCTACCACATACAAACGAGGTCGGTTACTACGTTTCTCAGGAGGAAGTTCATTATAGTAGTAATGGTTTAAAGCTTGGTGAACTGCCAGAGGCCCGAGCGCAGACCCCCCTATTCCTAAAACGACGAAATTGTCAAATTTAGAGGCCACAGCATTGGCATAATCAACGATTTCTGGAATTTGGGTTTTCATGGAGACCAGTAGCTTTGAGAAATCAATCTCACCGGCCTCCCTGCGGACTTCAAGTGAACTTTGGGCTAGGTCCAAATCTTTCTGAAGGTTTAGCAAGTCCCCCCTTGCAAATCCACTCTGATTTTGCAAGCTACTCATCATCCCTGTATAGTCTATCCCTAATCCTGAACCAACTTTAGTTTCCATTACTCAACCTCATCTCTGCATTTTTCTTTTTAAAGGCTAAATAGAAAGCTGATTCGCTAAATCATAAAGGGATCTGTTTAAAGGACGCCGCATTCCATAAGCTACTTCTAGTGGACTAGAAATAACGGCTTGATTGACATAGGCTGTCATCCTATTTGTCTCCTTTGCCAGAATGATTTCTATCGCTTTCCCACCCATGGCTGCAGCAAGCACAGCATCCTGAGCACTTGGGTTACCGCCACGTTGCAAATGTCCTAGAATAGTGATTCGAGTCTCAAACCCAGAACGAGAGCGTAATTCCTCTCCAATTTTATAAGCGCTTCCAGCACCTTCTGAAACTATAATAATACTGTGATTCTTCCCACGTTGATGTCCACGTTTCAACTTTTCGTTAATTTCATCCAAATCATAGGGAATCTCGGGTACTAGAATCGATTCGGCTCCACAAGCTATGCCTGCCTGTAACGCAATATTCCCGCAATCCCTTCCCATAACTTCTACAATGAACGTCCGTTCGTGGGAGGTCGCTGTATCCCGAATTTTGCTCACAGCATCGATCACCGTATTCGTGGCGGTATCGAAACCAATGGTTAAGTCTGTCCCTGCAATATCGTTATCAATTGTCCCTGGAATCCCCACAATCTGAATTCCCTTGGCTAAAGTTTGAGCTCCTCGAAAGGACCCGTCACCGCCAATTACCACTAATGCATCGATTTGCTGCTTATGTAACTGATCTAAGGCCTTCTGCTGACCTGCTTCGGTCATCATTTCTGCGGAACGAGCGGTCTTCAGTATAGTACCTCCCCGAAGTACAATGTCCGCGACAGATCCTATGCTCATCTCCTCGATTTCACCGTGTATAAGCCCTTCATATCCTCGGCTTATCCCAAAAACCTTAAGACCGTGAAAAATCCCTTTCCGGACTACTGCGCGAAGAGCAGCGTTCATTCCAGGAGCATCTCCTCCACTAGTTAGGACCCCGATTCGCTTTATTTCACTTGCCATTGAATCACCCCTTCTCATAGTCTCTTTATCGTGTTTTCTGACGACACAATACTCCTTTAGACTTTCCTATAGTTTAAAGCTCTTGAGTATTATTTTATAGTTTGTGATTAATTCCTGATCTTTAAGTAGTTTTTCTTGCATTTTTTTATAAGACATTATTATTGTATTATGATTACGATTAAAATAACGCCCAATCGTAGGAAAAGAACTATGACAAAATGTTCGTATTATATAAATCGCCATTTCTCTAGCTTCGTTCACCTTTAACTTTCGACTAGAGCTTAGTAATTCCTCGACGGAAATTCCCATGATCTGACCAACATTTCGAATAATGTTCAGAGGAACCACTAGCTCTTGATTTTGGCTTTCTTCATGCTTCCAATAAGTCTCAAAACAAGTCAGACTTAATGCATCTTGGTGAAACTCCGCAAATTGAACAAACTTCCTAATCATTATGAGGGCATCTGCTAAATTATCCGTTCGCTCTGAGATCATGCTCAATACTATTTTTTCTATAACAAGACGCTTGTTGTGAACATAATCGTCCAAGAACCGTTCCAATTCATGAGCTTGGGGTGGATCGATAGGGATAACTACACCACTTAAAAACCGTGAAGCCAGCCGCTCACCTAGAAAGTCCAGCCCTAGAATATCGGTTTCAATCGTGATGACCATCTTGCCCCTATTTTCGATGATATATTCATATGTATATTGGAGTTCCTCAATTGTTTTGACTTTCCCCGCCAAGAACTGAAGATCATCCATTAGCAAAAGTTGAGTCGAGCGGTATCGTTGGCGAAAAAGATTGAGCTTGTTCTCCTGAGCAGAATATGCATATTGGCGTGCAAAAGCCAAGGCATCCGTGATAATTATCCCTTGCTCCTGCTCTCTTTGCTGATAAAGATAATGCAAAAAAGCCGATTTGCCTACCCCCCTGGGCCCATATATTAACGTAACATCAGGCGCTTTCTCAAGCTGAAAATTATTGATAAAACGCCACGCTCGAATATTAAATTCGCTAATAAACCAGTTCAAGAGTAATTCTCCTTCTCCTTCAAAAAGTATGGTGCTCAGTGGTAATTCAATACAAGGGTAACATAAAACAGCGGAGGAATTTAGACCTTGGTGTCGAACTATGAATCGATCAAGGGGGGGCCTCACTCTTCCGACGTCTGACTAGACAGGTATCGGTAGCACTCATCTGCAATAACTGTCAAAGGTTTATTCCGGCGAGTTAAAAGATAAAATCCGCGTTCGATGAATAAGTCTTTGACATTTGTCCATATCAAACCATCTTTCTCCTCTGATTTTAAAGCATGTCTTGATAATAATGAGACCCCTATACCAGAACGTACAGCATTTTTTACCCCTTCTGTACTTCCAACTTCTAATACTATGTTAAAGTCATTTAAGTCGAGTCCACATTTCGCAAGGGCTTCCTCGAAGGCTCTCCGATGCCCGGAACCAGTCTCACGTATAATCATAGGATCTTCCCTAATGGAATTGATCTCAATGCTTTGACTCGTACTTAAGGGATGATTACTAGAGATTACGAAACCTAATTCATCCTTTAACCAAAATTCAGAGGTAAGCTTTTCTGTATCAAATATTGCTCCAACAACCGCAAAATCTACTTCATGGGCTAGTACCTTTTCTGCTATCTCAAGACTGTCTCCTATGGACAGTTTAAACTTAATTTCGGGATATAATTTTCGGAAAGCGGCTAAGTATATAGGTAGTAAATATTCTCCTGGAATATGCGAAGCTCCAATATGGACTTTCCCGCTCATTAGCTTTTCCGAATCTCCAATTTCACGCATAAGCTCTGACCATGCATCAAGCATATGCAAGGCATGCTTATAGACAGTCTCACCTTCTGGGGTAAGAGCAAACCCCTTTCCCTTGCGATAAAGCAATTTGACTCCCAGTTTTTCTTCGAAAGCGCGTATTTGGTTAGAAACAGCAGGTTGGCTAATTCCCAACTTCCGCGCAACAACGGTAAAACTTTGTTCCTCAACCACCTGACCAAATAACCGCATCAAATCTAACATTATTAACCTCCATCTCAAACAACCATAAAGGGACACCGGCCCAGGTATTCAGACTTAGATATGCAGAAGAAGAGGGCATGGCCCTCCTCTTCTGCTACTTTATACTCTAAACAATTCATGGAATTAGGCTTGAATTGTAACTTTTTTCATCCTTTGGTCTTCTAGTGGTTTATCTCCACGATCCTTCGGAACACTAACAATTCGATCCACTTCCTCCATACCTTCGATAACTTTACCAAAGGAAGCATATTGGCCGTCTAAGTGGCTTGAAGCTTTAACAACTATGAAAAATTGAGAACTTGCTGAATTAGGGGCTGAGGTGCGAGCCATAGAAATTACTCCTCGGTCATGCTTCAAATCATTTTTGAAACCATTAGCGGTAAACTCTCCTCGGATGGTCTCTTTACTACCACCCATCCCTGTACCATTAGGGTCTCCTCCTTGAATCATGAAGCCTGGAATACACCGATGGAAAATAAGACCATCATAAAAACCTTTCGAAACCAGCGAAATAAAGTTTTCCACAGTTTCAGGTGCATTTTCCGGATAAAGTTCAATTTTAATCGTACTATTGTTTTCCATTTCAATAATTACTATGGGGTTTTGTTTTACTTCTTGGTCCTGAGTCATTTCATTTGCCACCTATGTGACCTCCTTTATGCTTTGGGTTTTCATCCTTTGTATTATACCACTGGATTTAGAGTTTCCCTAATGTATGGAAAATATTTTATAAGGATATATTAATTCTACTTCAAAAATCGAAAATCCTCTATACTCAAAACAGACACTATTTCTAGCATCTGCTTTGAGTTAGAGGACTATTTTAGCATTTTTCTTCTGGTGTAACTACCAAATGACGACTTACCGTCCCGTTCGAAGATTCATAAATAAACTTCTTTTTATCTACCACAGTTTCGAGAGCAACGGATTTTCCCCAGAGAAGCTGAACGAGAACTAGTGTTTTCTCCAGATAGATAATATCTAGATCAATTCCTTCATGACAATGTTTAAGAAATAACCCTCCTTTACCTTCGTAGTCCCCCTCTATTACAACAATCCGTGGATGCCCTCCATTAACCAGTTGCTGGACTAGATTATCTCTAACGTTCTCCCACTCATTTTCAGTAACCTGCCAGTGGGCACCTACTTTACGAAAATTGAATAAGTTTAAGTCTTCTACCAGCTCTTGACTGAGATGATTACGGATAAACGAGAGGTCGTTTTCTGTCTCGCGAATTTCAAATAGTTCACCGGCAGACTTACGTTTAGCAATATTTTCCCATATTTTTACTCCTAAATAGTAAGGATTTAATCCCAAACGTGAAGGTTGAACAACCTGACTATGCATAATTGCAAATTCAAGACCTTCTGCATCGTTTAGATTAAGTTCTCGCATAATTTTGGCATGCCAGAAGGTAGCCCATCCTTCATTGATTATTTTTGTTTCGATTTGTGGATGGAAATATAATGATTCTTCTCGAACAATGCTTACAATATCTTTTTGCCATTCTTCCAGCCCGGGTGAAAACTTAATGATGTATAGTAAAAGATCCTCATATTCCTGCTGGGGCAAGAATTCACATTCATCTTCTAATAGGTCTCCCCATAAATCTTCATAAGGTAATGATACTCTTTTATTTCGAGTCTGCTTCTGAGAATCCACTTTACGTTGTTCTTTAAACTTTGTTCCCCCACACTGACTGATACAAGAGCTATTTTGACAACTATGCACGCTGTCCTTGGAACGAGTATTTACCTTGGTTCCATTTTCCAGTTCACCATTAGATCCGATATGGGCTCTATAATCAACATGTTCTTGTATAGCTAAGACTGCATCCATTATTTGCTCAACTTTATCTCGTCCATACCGAATTTCATATTTGTGAATTCTCTCAGCATGTGCGCCCATGCGTTCAATCATATCCTTAGGCGTACCTGAGAAATAATGATTGTTCTTAAAGAAATCAACATGAGCATAGACGTGCCCAATCACAAGCTTATTCTGAACTAAGCGATTCCCTTCTAACAAAAACGCATAAGCAGGATTTGTATTAACCACTAATTCATAAATTCGGCTTAAATTCAAGTCATATTGTAACTTCATCCTGTAAAAAGCTTTTCCGAAGCTCCAATGTGTGAAACGCACAGGCATTCCATAGGCACCAAACGTGTATAATGCCTCCGCTGGAACAATTTCAAAGTTCACAGGATAGAAATCAAGTCCCATGCCACGGGCCACTTGAGCGATATCTTGGGCTATACTACTTAAGGCTCGTATTTCATTGTCCATGACTTCCCTCCCTGATTACCGCATTCCTCTTGGCATTAGAATCAAAAACAATAGAGTAAGCGTTTGTGTCCTTTTAGGAGAAAACCGTTTTAAGGGCATCATACACCTCGTTGCGATCCCTAATAGTTACCAAGCGTAACTTAGGATCGGCAATCCGTTTTAACGTAGACATTAAAGTACTAGAGTAATGGGTTCTTAAAATCTCCCCGTAGCCAACAATTTGACTTAAGTCAACCAATCGTTTCATCAGCGACAATGCTCTAGCATTATCTGAGCCAATATTATCGCCATCGGTAAAATGAACAGGGTAAATATTATAATGCGCTGGGGGATACTCTTTTTCAATGATATCCAAGGCATATTTATAGACTGATGAACAGCGGGTGCCTCCACTTTCTCCGCGAGTGAAAAATTCCTCTTCAGTAACTTCTTTCGCCTCAGTGTGATGTGCTAGAAAACGCATTTCAACATTTTCATATTTAAGACGCAGGAAACGAACCATCCAAAAAAAGAATGTTCTGGAAATATACTTTTCAAATTGCCCCATTGAGCCAGATGTATCCATCATCGCCAGAATAACCGCATTGGTCTCATAATTAGGTCGAGTCTCCCAAGTTTTGAAACGCAAGTCTTCCGGAAATATTCTTAATTTAGTGTCTTTATTAAGTTTTTTGGAAAAGGCCTGCCTTTTAATACTCTCTAACAATGTTCTTTTTTTATCGACATTGGCCATTAACCCTTTTTTACGTACATCATTAAATACAGGGCGGTCGTGGGCAATAAGCGGTCTTTTTTTATCATCCAAATTTGGTAACTTTAATTCTTCAAAAAGAATATTGGCTAAATCTTCGTAGGTAACTTCAGCCTCATAAATATCCTGGCCCGGTTCTTCGCCCGCTCCACTCCCTTTGCCTTTACCTTTGGCATTAGGCTGTTCCCGACCCAAAATATCTCCAGGAGTCATTTTTTTAGTCCCTTGTCCCGTATGATTCTTTTTATTAAAATCATATCGAAAGCGAAATTCTTCAAGAGAGCGCATGGGAATCTTGGTGTTTTTTTTACCATCCGATAGAATAATGCTTTCATCGACAATCAAATCTCCCATTTGTCGCTTAATCACTTCTTCAACTTTTTCCTTGTGCCTTGATTGGTCAAGATATCCTTTGCGATGCAAAGTCCAGTCATCACGACTTACAATAATATCATCCGCCATACTAATCCCCCTTCCTCTCTATCGGTTAAGGAGGGCCCCAACATACTTCACAATCTCATTGGCACAGATTGGGCAGTATCCATGCTCTTTTACGAGTCGATCCATAACATTGTTAATTCTTCTTAACTGTTCTTGATCTGGATGAGCAACAGAGGTTGTGATTTTTACAATATCCTTAAGATCTGCAAACAATTTCTTTTCGATTGCTTCTTTCAAACGCTCATGGGACTCGTAACCAAAGGTTTTTCCTTTCCGAGCATACATAGAAATTCGAATCAGAATTTCCTCGCGAAAGGTTTTCTTAGCATTTTCTGAAACACCGATCTGTTCTTCAATGCTGCGCATAAGCTGCTCATCAGGAGCTAATTCCTCACTAGTAATTGGATCATAAATTTTTGTAGAATTACAAAACGCCTCTACATTATCCAGATAATTATTTAATAGTGACTTTGCAGATTCTTCGTACGCATAGACAAAGGCCTTTTGAACCTCCTTCTTAGCCATTTCATCATATTCACGTCGCGCGACTGAGATGAGATTGAGATAGTTCTCTTTTTCTTCTTTCAGAATAGAAGTATGTTGTGATAAACCATCCTTTAAGGCTCTCAAAATATCCAGGGCGTTAATACAGGCATGCTCATCTCGAATTAATGCGGTTGAAATGCGGTTAATAACATAACGTGGATCTACACCACTCATACCTTCTCCTTGTTCTTCTCCCTCCATAGCTAGTTCCTTAATATCCTTTTGATTAAAACCCTCAACATCTTCTCCATCATAAATACGCAGTTTCTTCACCAGGTCCATCCCTTGTTTTTTCGAGGGCTTTAAGCGAGAAAGGACACTAAAGACCGAGGTAGCCCAGAGGCTGTGAGGTGCGAGATGAACATTTCGAATATCACTTTGACTGATGAGTTTTTCATAAATTTTAATTTCATCACTGACCCGAAGATTATAAGGGATATGCATAACAATAATTCTAGATTGCAAAGCTTCATTTTTCTTATTCCCAATAAATGCTTGGTATTCATTCTCATTGGTATGG
The DNA here is from genome assembly GCA_016278585.1 of Desulfosporosinus sp. Taxonomy (GTDB): domain Bacteria; phylum Bacillota; class Desulfitobacteriia; order Desulfitobacteriales; family Desulfitobacteriaceae; genus Desulfosporosinus. Next base: position 554 of record JADQBO010000384.1, on the reverse strand, counting down.
GCGATTACCAGTTCATCTGCAGAAATCAAGGCAAATCGCCCTGCTTTAAAATTACCTTCCTGGGAAAGGCTTAGCAGATTCCAGAGGAATTTTTCATCCGACTTCAACATTTCTTGAAATTCCATCAATCCTCTGTTGGCCTTGTTAAGTTCTCCGTCAAAACGATAGGCACGAGGATCAGATTCTGATCCATATTCTGTAATTGATGAAAAGTCAATACTTCCGGTTAAGTCCGCAATATCTTGTGACTTAGGGTCTGACGGTGTAAATGTTCCAACTCCTACCCGTTGCTCTTCGGAAAACAATATTCTTTTTTACTGGAAAATTTTCGACATCACTACTAAACTCTTCATCCAGACGCAGGCGACATACAGGGCAGAGATTTCCTTCAATGCGGATTCCGTACAAATCTTCAAATTGTTGACGTAACGACAAAGGCAACAAATGCAGGGGATCTTCATGCATCGGACACCCATCAATGGCATAGACTGCTCCTTCCTCAGTTCTTGTAAATTCTTCGAGTCCCCGTTTCAATAAGCTTACAATCGTCGATT
>JADQBO010000301.1 GCA_016278585.1 Desulfosporosinus sp. | reverse complement strand
TTGGGTGGAAGGGCTTGCTGTCCGGGAAGCTTTGCGCCGCCTAAATGAACGAGAGAAACATATTTTGTCTCTGCGTTTTTTTCAGGGTAAAACTCAAATGGAGGTTGCGGATGAGATTGGAATTTCTCAGGCCCAGGTTTCACGACTTGAGAAAGCAGCTATGCAACATATGCGTAAGTACGTGTGATGCGCTGTGCGACGTGCGAGGCTCGAGGTTCGAACTTCGAACTTTAGATGGGGGATTAGTGTGTAGCGCAGTATTGCAGTATTCTTAAAAATGCTTGGTAAGTGTAACGGGTAAAATATTCAGAGGAACCCTGCTATTTAGAGACCCTCCCTCATAGTATGATATATGAAGTATGATGCGCATAAAGTGTATAGTAGGACTTATATCGGGGCTAGGCTTGATATTCGAACCTCGAACATCGAGCCTCAAACCTCGCTAAAGGGGGGGGCTAGTAATGCGGGTCTCGGATTTACGATTACTAGATATCGTGAATGTTAAGGATGGGCGAAGGTTAGGGCCAATCAAAGACCTGGATTTAGATCTGGAACGAGGCGTAGTCAAAGGAATTATTGTGCCTGGGCCCTCGCGAAGTTGGGGACTTTTTGGTGGTGGAAAAACGGAAGACTTCTTTGTTCCGTGGGATCATGTCAAAAAAATTGGGGTTGATGTCATCTTAGTCGATGTCAATGATCTGCCAGAATTTAATACGGAGAATGATGAGCGTCGATAGTTTTCAAACTTTGAAAAGCATAAACTTTGTTCTTCCGGGGCAAAGGCTTATGCTTATTTTATATTAGCCCCATAAAGAGTGGTCGATTGACGAAAATTATGGCTCAAAGTGCCACCAACTAGGACCTTTGGCAGTTTGTCCTCAAGGTTATTAAATGATATATTAAATGTAAACCAAAGGAGTTAGAAGGATGAGCTGGAAGTGGCACACTCGTGGAAGTTTAACCTACCTAACTGTTCCGAAATGGCAAGCTGCAGGAATTAACTTGGGATTTTCGACACGTGTTGGGGGAGCGAGCCTGGTTCCCTATGACACGTTAAATGTAGGCCTTCATGTGGGAGATGATCCAAAGGCAGTTTTAGAAAATCGAAAGCGTTGGTTTGATCAATGGGGGGTTCCTTGGACTAGGGTTGTAGTGGGAGAACAGGTTCACGGTACAAATATGATCTGGGTCAACGAAAATGATGGAGGACGAGGGGCGAACGAGTTAGAGACGGCAATCCCGGCAGTCGATGGATTAATCACGCAAACTAGTATGGGACTAATGGCTTTTTTTGCAGATTGTGTACCGCTCTATTTCTACTACCCAGATCTTGGGGCAGTAGGAATTGTACATGCTGGTTGGAAGGGAACTGCCAATAAAATCGGGCAAAAAGCTTTGAAGCATTTCGAAGAAGCCGGAGGGTGTACAGAAAGCGCTTGGGTTGCGATCGGACCAAGCATTGGACCTTGTTGTTATACCGTCGATGAAAAAGTCGCAGTGCAGTTCCGCTTGAATTACGATAAAACCCCATTCCTTTGTTCCCAAGGAGATGGACACTACTTGCTGGATTTATGGGATGCTAATCGAAGGTTGTTTTTGGAAAAAGGGGTTCGCCCGGAGAATATTGAAGTGGCTTCGACTTGTACGGCAGATAATCCTGAATGGTTTTTCTCTCATAGAAGAGATGGTGCCCGGACAGGGCGGATGGCAGGCTGGATAAGTCGATGGGCATGATAGATGAGGCCCGAAAGGTATAAGAGGTACGGATTATTGAACTTCGCGTTTAAAACCTCGAGCCTCTATTAAGGGGAGAGTTTAAGTGACAACAATTTTAGTAGTTGATGATGAAGAATTGATACTTGAACTTCTCAGATTCAATTTAGAGAAGGAAGGGTACTTAGTTTGCGTAGCGAAGGATGGGCAGGAAGCTCTAGAGTGTGTTAAGAAAGTGCGACCTGACCTTATAGTCCTTGATCTCATGTTACCGGGGATGGATGGCTTAGAAGTTTGTCGAAGAATTCGCTCAGTTCAAAGTTTTCAGCAGATACCTATTATCATGTTAACTGCAAAGGGTGAGGAGTTTGATAAGGTTTTAGGCCTTGAGCTCGGAGCAGATGATTACATGACCAAACCCTTTAGTCCTCGTGAATTGTTAGCTCGAATTAAGGCGCGTCTCCGTCGTATAAATTTGCCTGAGGAGGCAGACTCTCTGGTTACTCGGGGGGATTTGCGAATTGACGTAAAAGAGTTTCGAGTCTATGTGAGGGGAGCGGAAACTGAGTTAACCCCTAAGGAGTTTGAACTTCTACGTGTTCTGGTGACTTATCCAGGTAAAGTCTATTCTCGGGATGAGTTATTGGAGCGAATTTGGGGGTACGAATATGACGGGGATACCCGTACGGTTGATGTCCATGTCCGTCATTTACGTCTGAAAATTGAGAGAGATCCTTCGAACCCGGAGTATATTGAGACCTTACGCGGAATCGGCTACCGCTTTAAAGGGTAAATTAAATGAGTATAAAATGGCGATTAACCGGGCTTTTTCTAGGTATGACAGGACTGTCTCTACTCCTTTTTTGGGTAGGAGAAAGTGCGAGGGTCGTGTCTGGCGGACAACGAATTAATTTGGGAGTTATTATTCTTGCCTTGATTCTTCCTGCTGGGGTTGTTTACTTCTACACTAGTCAACTAACACGACGGATGGAAAAACTACACTTTGCGACTCAGCGGATAGCCCGGGGAGATTTTGAACATATTTATTTATCGGATTCCACGGATGAAATTGGACAATTTACTGTAGAGCTTAATAATCTTTCCCGTCACGTTGAAATGATTGTTCAAAATGGAACCCAAGAAGCTCACAAGATGGAAGCGATTCTCGCAGGAATGCAAGAAGGAGTCGTGGCTGTGGATCACGTGGGGCGGGTTGTTTTAGTGAACGCCGCGGCGGAGAGGATTTTTAAACGACAAGGAATGGTTCGAGAATTAGTCTATCTCTTAGAGTTGACGTATGACTCTGAACTGGAGCAACTTATCCGCAAGGTGCTTTCCGGGCAACCTTCAGCCATGAGAGAAATTCAAATTGCTCAAAGGACGGTGCAAAGTAAGATTAGCCCGATTTTAAGCGAGCAGGGCCAGTCACGTGGCGCAGTGATTGTTTTTCATGACGTAACCGAGCTGCGGCGACTTGAAAAGATGCGAACTGAATTTGTTGCAAATGTTTCCCATGAATTAAGAACCCCATTAACCTCCATCAAGGGATTTGTAGAAACACTTCTCGATGGGGCAGCTGATGATCCCTCTTTGCGAAATCGATTCTTGGAAATAATTCAGGCGGAAACCTTACGCTTACAACGACTGATCGAAGACCTCTTGACCTTGGCTCATTTTGAAGGGCAAGAAAATCGGGCGAAAATAAGATCCAGCAAAGTGAGTTACGTACAGAAAGCGTATGAAAAGATTAAACCAGTTATTCAAAGCGTGGCTCAGGTTAAGGGGATTGCTTTGGAAGTTGATCTTCCAGAAAACTTGCCGCCACTTTTTATAGGAGAGGATTTATTGAGTCAACTTCTCCTGAATCTCTTAGAAAATGCAGTTAAATATACCTCAGAGGGTCGTGTCTGGCTGCATGTAAACGTAGAGTCCAAATATCTTCGTCTGGAATTTGGCGATACGGGCTGTGGAATACCTGAGGATATTTTGCCAAGAATTTTTGAGCGTTTCTATCGAGTGGACAAGGCCCGTTCTCGAGAACAAGGTGGGACGGGGCTGGGACTTAGTATTGTAAAACATATGGTGGAAGGCATCGGTGGTAATATCAGTGTAAATTCTAAGCCAGGGGTTGGAACCGTCTTTACGTGTGAATTGCCACGAGCCGCATCGTAGTATGATGTTCCGAGTTCGAATCTTGAATTAACCAGGAGGGTAAAATGGAGGGGAAAAGAAGTAAGCCAAATTATTGGTTTTGGGGTTTAATGTTAATTGTGTTAACTGGAGGGGTAGTTTGGTCCTATCGATCAAGCTTTATCGCAGGCACCCTTGAATTTACGTTGGCTCAAACCGGAACGATTAGCCATGAACGTATAGTAAATGCAACCTTTGCTAATCAAGAATTACCTGTTATTACGCCGCTTTCTGGAAAGGTCGTATATGCTGTGGAAGATGGTCAGCGTATTAGGCGTGGAGATTTAGTGGCTACCGTTCAACCCGAAGGGGCTGCTCCTGGAACAAAGGATACTGCTCAGAACCAGACGATTACAGCGGCGACAGGCGGGTTGTTTTTTCAGCAAAGCGATGGATTAGAATCTGTCCTGACGAGCGAAAATCTAGTTGCAATGGATCTAAATAAATTGTTGGCTCAGACGTCTGACGGGAAAGCTACTGGGACAACAGTTCAAGCTGGCGAAATTGTCGGTAAAATTGTCAATAACCTGGTCTCGACGGTAGCCTTTCTTGAAATGTCAAGTTTGGATGAGCTCACGGTTGGAAAGACGATGGGTTTAGCGATTGGGAATCAAAGGGTTAGGGCTGAAGTATTGCGCAAATCAGATCAACCCAGGGGAGTTATTGTTCAATTTCCCCATTATATCGATGGCACAGCGGCCCAAAGACGCCAAGAAGTGACCTGGATCTACAGTTCACCAACCAGCGGAGTTCTTATTCCGAAATCTGCGCTGTGGACCCAAGGAGAAGAATTGGGAGTCTTTCTCTGGAATGAGGGGATTGTGCAGTTTAAAAAGGTGAAAGTACTTGATCAAGATGATGATATGGCCTGTATTGAGAATCTACAGAGCGGTATTCCTGTTGTAATAACACCCCGTGATGGTCTAGAAGGGTTAGTTGCTAACGTAAAAAATATCTAGAGTGGGCTTTAATAAGCAGGAAAGATACGAAAGGTTGTAGAATTTAATGCGAAGGAGATATTATGATGTTGGCAAACGCGGGTATTGAACAGCGCTTAGTTGAGATTCGTCAACGGATAAAACAAGCCGTAGAACGAAGTAAAAGAGACCCAAGTACTATCCGTTTATTGGCAGTGTCTAAGACCCAACCAGTTTCAGGTATAGAAGCGGCTTATCAGGCAGGACAACGAGCCTTTGCTGAAAATCGTGTTCAAGAATGGCGGGAGAAAGCGCCCGGACTTCCCAAGAATTGCCAATGGCATTTAGTGGGAAGACTGCAAACTAACAAAGTTAAATATTTAGATCAGACTATCGCTATGATCCATTCGCTGGATAGGTTTTCGTTATTGAAGACACTAAATGAGCAAGGGGAACGACGTGGTACTATATGGACAACATTAGTCCAAGTAAATATCGCGCGGGACCCGGCAAAGGCGGGACTTATGCCAGAGGAAGTTCCAGACTTTTTAACTTCAGTGGGAGAGTGTCCTTATGTTCAGGTTCAAGGGTTGATGACCATCGGTGCGATGGGGGTAAGCCTAAAGGAAACCCAAGGATTTTTTCGGCAGTTACGGGGGTTACGAGATACTCTGCAATCTCGGAAATGGCCCGGAGTGGATTTGCGTGAGCTGTCGATGGGAATGAGCCAGGATTTCGAACTTGCTATTGAAGAAGGGGCAACCTTGGTTCGTGTAGGCCGTCAGATTTTTGGTGAACGTGGATAGTATACTTGTTCGGATCAAAAGCAGAGAACTCTCATTTTATAGAAGTGTGAGTCTTAAAAAGTTGATGAACCTGGAAAGGAAGGGATCATTAGATGGCCAAATTGATTGATAAGGTGATTGGAATTATGGGATTTGCAGACGAGGAACCAGACGAGGACATCTTTGAAGAGAATGAGCGTGAGAAAAACCCCCAAGAAGAGGTGCGGACCAGTCGCAAAAATGCTCAGGTCGTCAGTATACATTCTCAAAAACAAATGAGAGTCGTTGTCATGGAGCCGAATTCCTTTGAAGAGGCTCAAAATATTGCAGATCAATTGAAAACACGGCGGCCCGTTATTGTTAACCTAGAAAACACAGAAAAGGTCTTAGCTAAACGAATTGTTGATTTTATTAGCGGTATAACCTATGCGTTAAATGGTAATATGCAAAAAGTAGGCAATGGTATCTTCTTGTTTGTTCCGAATAACGTCGATATATCTGGAGAGATGCGTAACGAACTGAAAGACAAGGGGTTATTTTGGCCGAATTCAAAATAGGAGGGGATTCGCATTTTATTTATTGTTCAAGTGATAAGTCAAGTGATTACAATCCTGATATACGCGATTTTTATTAGGGTTATTCTTTCCTTCTTTGGATCCAAATTTTTGCCGTCTAATAATAGATTAGTGGCTGTTATTTATGATATTACTAACCCGCTTCTTAAGCCGTTTCGAAGGTTCCAATTTGGCAATGCAGGGATGGCAGTAGATTTTTCACCGATTTTTGCAATTTTCGCGCTGAATGTCATTCAATATCTATTGGGAAAAGTTTTCTTTTGATGAAACAGTCAGTTAATCGTAGTGCCCTTAAATTTTGGGATGAAAAAGAAACTCGTTTAGAAGCAGCCCATCTGCTGGATCAACTAGATGCGGTCCTTAATGAGGAGCCTAAGCAAGTTACTCCATTTTTGAGCTTGGCGATGCTAAAGTGGACGGAATCCGTTATACGTAAAGAGCAACTGGCGTATCTAGCGGAAGGTGGGTTCCCAGAAGCGGAACGGGTTCGGATTCTTATAGGAGCTAAGGGGAAAACCTTGGATAGTAAAGATGCAGACGTTTCTCTATTGTGGGTACGTCCGACTGATTCTCGTGTTCAACTTGAACATCGACAGATCTTGGGATCCCTTATGGGATTGGGTTTCAGACGGGATGTCTTTGGGGATATCCAAGTTGGGCAGAATGGTGTTTACATTGCGACCACAATAGAAATTGCCCCTTTTTTATTGAATAATTGGACCCAGGCCGGGCGTGAGAACATCAAGGTTTCGTTCTTGAGAGAAACCCCCGATGTACTTCCTGGACTGGGTGAAAAGCGCCGTATAACGGTTAACAAATCACGCTTAGATGCGGTGATTGCCAATGCTTTTGGAGTTTCGAGGAGTATGGCCCAGGGATGGATTTCCCAAGGTAGGGTACGAAGAGAGGGCCTTGTGGCCAGCAAACCAGAAATTGAAGTACAACCTGATGATGTCATTTCATGCCGGGGGTATGGACGGATAAAGCTTTTGGAGTGTTCTCAGACCCGTAAGGAACGGCTAGCCTGGCAAATCGTGCTTTTCCGGTCACAACGGCATTAGGAGGGAACAAAATGGAGATGACTCCTCTTGACATTCGAAATAAAACCTTTCGTAAAGGAATTAGAGGGTATCAATGCGAAGAAGTGGAAAAATTCCTCGAAAACGTTAGTCAAGAATTTGAATTAGCGTATGCTGAAAATTTTGAACTGCGAGAAAAGACGAAGGGGTTAGAATCAGAAATCAGTCATTATCGACAAATCGAGAATACCTTGCAACAGACCCTCGTACTTGCTCAGCAAACGGCTGAAGAGGTCAAGGAGGTTGCGCGTCAAGAAGCCGCACTTCTACTGCGAAAAGCTGAACATGAGAGGGTAAGTAAAGTGACTGAAGCACAGGAAAAGTGGGAAGAAATTCAGGAAGAAATCCAGGGTCTTGCGAGGAAACGTGATTTATTACGAACTCAGCTTAAGTCTTTTCTGCTGGCCCATTTAGATTTAGAAACTTTACAGGAGACAAATGAAGGCATCGCCTAAGCTTAAAGGATTAGAGTCAGAGTTGCGAATCTGTTTAGTTTCGTGGTAAAATGGTCTACAGATAACTTTGAAGGAGAAGGATTTCATCAATGTATAGATTATTTAGTGAGTTATCTCCGGACTTTCTCATTCAAGGGTTTGGACTGCATCAGGGAGAGAATGAGATTTACGTTGGTAAAGTAGGGGGCCAAGAGGTTCACCTCTTACCTTCCATCGCTAGTTTAGAAGCGGATGAAAACGATATAAAGATTTTTGGGGTTGGATTTACTGAAGCGGACCATCATTTTCGTTCGGGGGACATTTTGATGACCGGAAGTGATGATTTGCTTGATCGAGCATTTCGGGCCATGGATGAAATGGAGCAACGTGGTGTTGTTGTCAGCTTGTCGGCCTCTCCGGATTCACAGTATTTATATATTTCTAAAGAACTAATGGATCCCTATGTTCAGGAGTGGAGAAGTCGAAAGATTTCCTTCCTGTGTCTATGGATGGTGGATCCCATTGAGTCTGAGGGACAAGCAAAACTTGTCACCCTCCTGCGTAAAGTTATTTTAATGAATTAATCTTTTTTAATTTAAATAAAATCAAATGGTTAGACACGTTGAAAAGGACAGTCTTTGTCAAGTGATCTCTACAGAGAGCGGGAAATGGTGTGAGCCCGTGAGGAGTGACAGAGAAAATCACCTTGGAGTGAAAGGCTGAAGTCTAAGTAAGCTTTATTCGGTTTGTCCCCGTTAATAGACTTCCGAGTGGCAATAATAGCTACAAGGGTGGTACCGCGAGTCATCTCGTCCCTTTTTTGGGGCGAGATTTTTGATTAAAGGTTGATTTGTTTTGAAATAGTTAGGAGGCAAGGGTTAATGGACTATCGCGATACACTAAACTTACCTGAAACTGATTTTCCAATGCGAGGAAATCTCCCTAAGAGGGAACCGGAAATCCTCAAATCTTGGGAAGAAGAAAAGCTTTATGAAAAGGTACAGAAAGCACGCGCAGGACGACCGAAGTTTATTCTTCATGACGGTCCACCGTATGCCAATGGAGATATTCATCTTGGCCATGCTATCAATAAGGTATTAAAAGATATCATCGTCAAATATAAGACTATGATGGGGTTTGATGCCCCTTACGTTCCGGGATGGGATACCCATGGACTTCCTATTGAGCAACAAGTTATTAAGAAATTAGGAGTAAACCGTCATGCGGTATCTGCGCTGGAATTCCGGAAGAACTGTAAAGACTATGCAGAGAAATATGTTGGGATACAGCGTGAGGAATTTAAGCGACTTGGCGTGCGCGGGGATTGGGAACATCCTTACCTGACCTTGCAAAAGGATTATGAGGCGGCTCAAATTGGTGTTTTCGGGGATATGACCAATAAGGGCTATATTTATAAAGGGTTAAAACCGGTTTACTGGTGCCCTTCCTGTGAGACGGCACTTGCTGAGGCGGAAATTGAATATGCCGATAAGCCTGCGACGGCTATTTATGTTAAATTTGCTGTGCGAGATGGCTTGGGTGCCCTTACTAAAGAAAATACGTCCATTGTCATTTGGACCACAACTCCTTGGACCCTGCCGGCAAACCTTGCTATTAGTGTACACCCAGAGTTAACGTATGCCGTGGTCACCGCCCAAAACGAACATTGGGTAGTGGCTGAGGGGATGTTGGAATCCTTGCGTTCCTTATGGAATCTAGAACTTCCCGTCGAAAAGACACTTTCTGGTAAGGAACTTGAAGGCGTGATATGTAGAAATCCGCTTATGGACCGCGATTCCGTGGTGATTTGTGGGGAACATGTCACCTTAGAAGCTGGTACAGGCTGTGTTCATACCGCACCGGCTCACGGGGAAGATGACTTTTTAGTCGGAAAGAAATATGGGTTACCAGCCTTATGTCCAGTTGACCATCAAGGAAAATTCACATCGGAAGGCGGAGCCTATGTCGGCCTTAAAACGGGAAAAGCGAATCCTGTGATCGTGGAGGACTTAAAGAACACTGACAATCTTGTGCTTGAAGAAACGATTGAACACAGTTATCCTCATTGTTGGCGTTGCAAGAGTCCCATCATTTTCCGAGCGACAGAACAATGGTTTGCCTCCATTGATAAATTTCGCCAAGCAATTTTAGATGAGATTGAGAAGGTACGATGGATTCCCGCTTGGGGAAGAGATCGAATCTTTAACATGATAGCAGACCGGGGAGACTGGTGTATTTCCCGACAAAGGACTTGGGGGGTTCCCATTCCCATCTTCTATTGTGAGGATTGCGGAAAAGTGTTGGTTAATGCCCAAACTATCGCCAAGGTTCAGGAGTTTTTCCGCCGAGAAGGCTCAGATGCTTGGTTTGCTCATTCTGCTATGGAATTGTTACCAGAAGGGACCGTTTGTGATTGTGGTGGTACGAAATTCCGCAAAGAGACAGATATCATGGACGTTTGGTTTGATTCAGGGACAAGTCATGCTGGTGTCTTGAAGCAGCGGGCTGAACTTTCTTGGCCAGCA
>JADQBO010000306.1 GCA_016278585.1 Desulfosporosinus sp. | reverse complement strand
GTATTTATACGGTTTTCAGAGATTCGCTAGGTATAATTTTTCGGGAATGCAGGATATCACATGACTTACGCAGCCCAATGACCTCCGTTTTAGGATACGCTAACGCCATTTTAGACGGAATAGTTAAGGACCCGGAACAACTGAAAAAATATTTACAGAGAATAAGAGATAGAATAAATAGTCTTAACCATTTAACTTCAGAACTTTTTGATTTAACTCAACTAGAATCTAGAAAAGTGACGTTAGAAACTCAAGTGATTACGGTAGAAAAATTATTAAAAATGGTTTATGAAAAATATCTTCTTGATGTGCAACGCGCCGGAATGAGTTTCAGACTTATTTCAGCACATAAAAGTCCCAACTCTCCGAATTCTCCCTCTGTGGAAGTGGACATTAACCAAATTGATAGGGCTTTTGCCAACATCATCTATAATGCGATTAAGCATACACCTAACGAAGGTACAATTACTTTGGATTATGATGTAAATAATACGGAGATTATTATAAAAATTACAAATAATGGGCCGGGAATTGCCTCAGAAGATCTCCCCCATGTATTTACTCGCTTTTTTACCCGTTCTAAATTAAACACTTTTAGCGGAGGTAGTGGATTGGGCTTATCAATTACCAAAGAAATAGTTGAATATCACAATGGTCGAGTTTGGGTGACAAGTAAACCTGGAGATGAAACCACATTTTATTTATCGTTTGCAATGATCTAAGTGTAACCAGGTAAAACAGAGGGACAGGTACATTGTTTCAAATAATTGAAACAACGTACCTGTCCCTCTGTTTTACCCTGTATCTGAATAACATACCTATCCTTGTATTTCCCTAACCTAATCTTCCATTAAGGTTTTAATGATATCCATTCGGGTAACGATTCCAATAATTTTCTCATCCTCCATAACTGGCAAGCGTTTGATTTTCTTACTGACCATTATGGATGCTGCCTCTTCTATACTAGCCTCTTTACCGATCATTACAACCTCCGACGTCATAATTTCCGAGGCTTGCAAGGCAATTAACTTCTTGAAATCAGATTCGTATTGTTTGACACCACGATAATAAATGAGTGCTCCTAAAATTCCAATTACTTCTGGTATCTGAGGATTTGTTTCCTTATGTAATAAGTCTCCTTCACTAACGATCCCTACTAATTTTCCGGTTTCATCGACCACAGGCACCCCGGAAATTTGATTATCGTACAGCGTTCTGGCAATCTCCTTAATTTCCATATCAGTTTGAATGGTTATGACTTTTGTTTGCATAACATCCATGACCTTCATAACGATCACTCCTTTTTTTCGATTCCGACAGAGACAAGGTTATTGTTCCGTTGATCCATTTTATTGTAGCACAATTTATATAATTGCGCATAATTCCATGAAATTGCAGTTTTCTAATGTTTTTATCTTGAGATATTTAGAGTACAAAAAGCAAAAAATACCTTGACATTTATAATAATTACAATATAATAAATAATATAAATAAAGTTCAATAGAACACCTATAAAAAATTAAAATTCAAGGAGCGATTATAATGAAGAAATTTGTTTGCAGCATCTGTGGTTACATCCATCAGGAAAACGAGGCCCCCGAAAATTGCCCCCAATGTAAAGCACCAAAGGGTAAGTTTTCAGAAAAAGTTGAAGGGGTTATGGAGTGGGCCGATGAGCATAAAGTAGGAATTGCTCAAGGGGTTGACCCAGTGGTCCTCGAGGGATAAGAGCTAATTTTGCGGGCGAATGCACAGAAGTTGGTATGTACCTTGCTATGAGCCGTCAAGCCGACCGAGAAGGTTATCCGGAAGTCGCTGAAGCTTACAAACGGATCGCTTGGGAAGAGGCAGAACATGCAGCTAAATTTGCTGAACTCTTAGGTGAAGTCGTCGATGCAGACACCAAGAAGAACTTACAACTGAGGGTAGATGCAGAATATGGGGCAACTCAAGGGAAGAAAGACCTTGCAACTTTAGCGAAAAAACTTAATTTAGATGCAATTCATGATACAGTTCATGAAATGTGCAAAGATGAAGCACGTCACGGTAAGGCCTTTAAAGGATTACTTGACCGTTACTTTAGATAATTTTTATGACCTTACGTATAAATGGTAAGTACTCAAATTGTTCTCGTTTGGCTTACTATACCTAAGAAAGAGTCCTTTCCACATTAGGGAAAGGACTCTTTTATTTACTCTTCTGTCTTTTTGTGTTCCTCATTTTGATTGACTTCAGCCTCACCCTTTGAAGGCTCTCCACAATGTCCATGTTTAAAAGGATGTTTTCCGTGGTGACTGTGATGACTGCCACAAGCACCATGCCCTTCACCATAATGCGCATGGTGCTTGTGCATTGCTCTAAAAAACTGATGAATAGGGGATTCGCTGTCATGATGCGCATAACTTGCTTGCTTAGCTTTCTCTCGGAAATTCAGAAACGCCTCAAAGGCTTCTAGCTTCGCTCTTAGCTTTTCTTTGTCCCCTTTAAGGGTCACTGTGAAACCATCTTCATTTTCTTCGAAGGTAAACTTAAAGTTCTCTAGACTCATAACTACCCCTCCATTTTTATTAAAATCTTTATGAACGTAAACTATTGTTTAGTTTGTTTAATAATACATGATGTATTCCTCAAACCTTACTATCAGGGGTGAAAGGGTGGTTTTCGAAACCCTGAAGATTCAATAGCAAATATTCCGTTCCACAAATGAGAGAGGATTATTTGTTATTGCTATTGCTTTACTCTTTACTTTTTTTATTACACTATACTTATGAGAAATAAGAAGTTAACCTACTCCCTTGTTTTCCCTATTACCCCTGTTTCTTAAAAACAAAACAGTTAACCTGTCCCCCTGTTTCGCTAACTAAAGATTAACTGCTCGAGGCAATTCGAATAATGAGTAATGCGTTCTTTGGGGCGTAACTGTATTAGACTTACGTTGGTATCTTCCATGTCTTCTACCTCAGGTCCAAAACTTGGATGAAGTGCAATTACTCTGATCGCCTTAGACATCCCTGCTGGATCCCCTACATATTTTAAGGAGTTTGAATAGTTTTGCAAGGTGTTCATGTTTTTCGGACGGGTTTCATCATCCATCCTGTCACTATTCCAGATATTTAACCTCTTACGATATTTTGCATCGACGATTATGGATCCGTTATACACATCCCTCGCATATACGTCAATTCGAATATCCGGCTTATAATTCGTTCCTTCCATAAAAAGAATACGATTAACCCGTAAGGCACTGCGTTTTGCACGAGCCATTTTTTCATTAAAAGACACTGTGAGTCGAAATGTGCCCTTCACCATTTCTACTAATGTATCGTCCTGAAGGACTGGAAACACTAGTTCTTGACTTGTCCCGTGAGATTCATCGTAAATCCAACCGGAAACCGGAGTAAAACCTAGCTGTTCTAACGCAATAATTGTTTTTATATAGCACCAGTATTCATATAACACATCAGTCCGCTTCCATTGCACCTTAAAATCATGACAATGAGGAATTTCAAAATCCTGTGTTCTTAGCTGTTTCCACCATGAGAATACTTTCTTGTACCGCCAATCTCGTTGAATCTTTAGCGAAAAGTGTTTTGAATTCTTTAACGGTTTGAGTCCTCTAAACACATGGTGGTCTATAAACTTTCGTACGTCAAAAATCCCCTTTTTCATATCCCGTTCCATGGATTCCAGATGTTCAATTTTGGTTTTTAGGGCCCGTATTTCGTGACTTGTCGATTTTTGAAGCTCAGCATAAGGAGCTCTCGTTTCGATCGCCCGATGTTCTTCAATAATCGTACTTCTTATTGATCGTAACACAAATTCCAGTTGAGACGAAAGATACTGAAGGAATCCTAGAACCATTCGATTCTCAGGCGTATTATAAGTAAGGTGGTCAATAACCCCAAGGATAACATCGGGTAAAAAAACACTCTTAGCAGTGATATTAGCTCGTTGCCCTTGAACCGATAACAACCAACGATAGGATTTACCATCTTGTTTGCAGTTTAAGCTGGACTTTACTTCTCGATAGGTTCGCTCCAGATACTGATCCGGGCGACGCACCAAATCTTCAAGAGTTACCCCCAGTTCCTTAACCACATACTTTAATATCATATATTTCGCCAACACGATGGAGGGGAGTATACCCTTTTCTCCGCCACAGAGTTTGATCCCATGACTTATATGCATCTGATCGTAGGCTAGGCCCTGTACCATATCGTTAAGCTCTTTGCGCATCACGTCAAGTTGGTCTTCTGTGATGTTATTTGGTCTAATCCGAAGGGTAGCTTCTAGAGAATAAGAGACTTCTCCTTTGCTTTTTACAAACACCATATAATCCCCTGGAATCAGGGGATAATCTTCAGTGACATCACAATAGAGAGGAAAACGTTGGGATCCTGATCTTAAACAAGGAATCCCTTCTTCATCGAGATGAAGGATTGATGAGTCATAGCCGTCTAACCCGTCAATATAGAGGTATGCATTTTCTTGCTTTGAGGTATATGAAACGTATAAGTTTTCTCGCTCAAAAACTTCAATTACGCTGTGCTGAGTAACCAAACGAGGGATCTCTTGTCTCCCTATGTAAAAAACAATCTGAATCCCTTCGTCTTCAAGATGCATAGCCATGGTCTAAGAGTTCCTTTGCTTTTTTATGGCATATATCACGTGAATAGTTGAAGGTGGAAACTTCGGGATACTTTTCAAATAACTTGATCAATTGACTAGTTGCCTGCTCATATTCCGAATACTTGCCGAAGAGCAATCCCAAATCGGACTCCGGTCCTTTAAACTTAGTCATAATTCGTTGCACCAATTGAAGATCAAAGGCCTTACCTCTATTGAGGAGTCCTTGTCCCTCTATACTGGAAGGAATGTTCTTTAGATAGGACCCTATTTGGCGTATAATTCGGTAACCAATAACCCGGTCCTTATCAATCTTTCGTAAAGCTAAGTTTAATTCGTCCAAGAAGTCGATTTCTTGATCCGTCAATCCGATCTCAGTGGGTGAATTATTACACCAGGAGGAGAAGACATTGCCAGGGACTGGCGAGAGTCGCGCCCGTTCCTCAGAGGTTTTTCCTACAGATTTCTCTTCAAATTTCGATTTCCAAGCACGTAAGGACTCATAGATTTTCAGTCTAATGACATTCGCTCGATCAAGCACCTTATCACTAAATTGAAACGAAGATTCATCGATATTGACCGTACCTACAAAAAATACATTGTTTCCAATCGGAACTCGCGGGGAATATTCCTGTCGGTTATACACCTCGGGGGCTAGTTTTTCACTGTATAACGTTAAATATCGATCATCTGAAAGCTCCAAAATGCTTAGAAATTGACTAAAGTAATGTTCGACCCGTGCTAGATTCATTTCATCGAAACAAATTAGATAGAGTTTATCTTTATTATCTTCTTTCGACGCTTCGATCAGCAAATCCACAAGTCCATTTTCAGCAGGTCTATAAATCTTATGAATTGCGTCATAAAAGCCTATTAAGTCGGCATCATCATTCCAGTTTGGCCGAACCGGGATGAATAAGAACTGTTTACGTTCTTCACCCACTTCATCCACTCCAGAGAGCCCTAACGCCCGGGCATAATTTATGACAAGCTGAGATTTCCCAACCCCAGACATTCCTGCTAAAACGACTAAGGCACCCGTTTTGACCGCAATGTGGAAATTCACAAGATCCTCCATATCGTACACCAGCTGATTAGACAGCGCCACCCGGTTCAAATCATGGATAAACGTTTGCTCTCCGTTATCTACGACTTCTTGCATCTCATTTTCTCGCTCTTTAGAAAACTTAGTTCCTCCCTCCTCCATTGAGGAAGATAGCCCTACTGTATTAGCCTTAGGTTCAGACTTTCGTCGAGGTGAAGGTTCTAATGGGCTTGGGATTGCCTGAGAGGACGAACTGAAGTGTTTCAAAAATTCGTTAATTGGAAAGGGCTTGCCAAACAATAAATGGTTGCTGATTTCATTTAAATCCTCATCGAGTAAGAACGCTAGGGTGCCACGCCTTAGAACTTGACTTTCCGGTATTTCTGCTGGGATACAAGTCACTTCTTCTCCTTCCGGACAATAAATACGCCAGTGTTGCTTGAGTTCCCCCAGCCAGCCAGACTTACATCCGAAAAAGTGTTTCTGATACCCAATGATTAAGGGGGGATCCTCTGGGTATTGATAAGAAATAAAATCAATGGAGGGGTGCTTTTCGTAAAGGGTCCTTAAAACACGCTCGGCTGGAACATCTTTAGCAATTATCGGTACGGGCGTAAATTGTGAGGTCAAGGGATTAAACAAAATCGGGGTATCGTGAAAAGCCACATTTTTCCCATTAAAGTACACCCTCTGAGTATCTTTCTTAACCGCTTCTACCGTGAAAGAAAGCAGTTGTGTTCTGAAAAATTCTTTAGCTCTTACTTTTCTGCCCTCGTTAATTTCATACTGTCGAAAATGAGTGGTCGTCACGAGCTCATCCGGAAATCCTGCCAGCATTAAATCTTTACCCCAAATGGTAATTTGGCGTCTACCATCTAATGCCTTGTGTAAACTATCTGGTAATATTGAAATCATGTCTACCTGCATGCGCAAGGACTGGGAGTTTATGTCTACATCAATACTCTCTATAACTGGCTTGCCTATAATAATCGAATTCCAAATCCTACTGTCTCGTATCATGAAACCAGGCCTCCTATTATACATCCAAGAGTTCATTGCAAGGAATATTTAGGTACCTAGCAATATCACGAATCTCATCAAGTTTATTAAGCTTTTCATTATCCATTTTATATAGGATTATTTGGCATGTGGACATTCTTCGGCGCGGACGATTCCAATCAATATCCATAGCCCAAATTGGAATAACGCCTAAGGCCTTGAGCCTAATGTCTATGTCATTATCATGTTCCGCAAAAATCAACGCTTTCCTACCTTGATATGCAGCAAAGTCGATATCGCCCCTATGTTCTACCTTGATAGCGGGTAAATTATCCTTATGTGATTTTTTCTTTAATTTCTTTTTAAGTATTTCTATTTCTTTGTTTTTCTCTAGCCGTTCAACCTCTAGTTCTCTTACTCTATTACGATATTTTTCAATCACTTCTTGGTCCTTAAGCCATTGAGCTTTTAAAGCTATCCAATCATTTTTTAGTTTCTCTAATTGACCCTTAGTTCTCTGTCCCTCAGAATTGGTTGTTCTCAACCTTTTTTCAAGAGTTTTTATCCTCTTTTGGAGTTCCCTAGTTTCCCCATTTCCCTGTGTTTCCTGTCTTTCCTGTCTTTCCTTTACCAACGAGGATATTGTGATCGGTTCTTTATTATCTCTTGTTTGAGTCTGTTCCTTAGAAACTCTGGTCTCTATATCCGCTGTAATCACTGCAAGCACCTCTAAAGCTTTTTCATCGTCTTTGTGTTCATCTTGCTCGTCTTGTCCATCTTGTTCATCTTTATCATCTCTCTTTACTTTTTCAGCTTTCTCTATTACTTTATCTGCGCGTGATCCAGCTTCGACAAGGGGGTGTTGTCCTCTGCACTCGCTTTGCTGGGCCTGACTGTATAATAGTTCCCCTTTTGCCTTAACCTCAGGGTTTGAACTCAAAGTCAACATATAACTAATTTTAAATTGATCTTCTAGAGGGGTATCACTCAGAGAAAAAATCTCAAACTCCTCTTGAGAAAAGGATTCTAATTCTTTTCGTAAATTCCGGTTAATTTCTTGCCAAACCTTACCCCAATCTGCTGGTTTTCCTTTGGGAGGAGATATTATATCAAGAATAATATCATTCTTGATACTTCTTACTCTTCGTTTTAACCTCTTTGCTATGTCTTTCAGGCCATCTTCTGTGAATCCATTTAAAATCCGTTCAGGGTCATAGCGAATGTTTCCCATAACAATCCCCTTCCCTTAGACACAGATGTATTATTTCGTCACTAACTCTATTTCTGTTCCCAAAAACTTATTAAAGAGATCTGAAATACTGTCACCCTTTTCCGAAGAAAAACATAGATTGTATTATAGTAATTGATAATGGTTATCTTTTTCATACAAAGGAGGATTTAAAACAATGTGTGGCATAATCGGCATGGTAAATTGGGTACATGATCTAACTCTTCAAAAAGAAGTTCTAATCGGTATGACAAATACCCTTATATCCCGAGGTCCAGACGCAGAAGGATACTGGCTTTCCCCTAGAGCTGCTTTCGGACATAGACGTCTAGTCGTCGTTGATCCCCAAGGCGGCCGTCAACCTATGAATCGCCAGCGTGGAGACCATACGTTTACCCTTATCTATAATGGCGAACTCTACAACACCTTAGAGATCCGTCAAGAACTTATGAGCAGGGGTTATTTTTTCGAAGGACATTCAGATACAGAAGCCGTACTTTTATCTTACTTAGAGTGGGGGCCCTCCTGTGTTGAGCGTTTGAACGGTATTTTTGCGTTTGGAATTTGGGATAGTAAAGAACAACAGCTGTTTGTGGCGCGCGATCGCTTAGGGGTTAAGCCTCTCTTTTATTGTGAGAAGACGGGTTCGCTAACCTTTGCTTCTGAATTAAAAGCGTTATTAAAACACCCCGATATTTCCTCCGTTATTGAAAAAGAAGGCTTGTCCGAGGTCTTTCTTGTCGGCCCGGCCCGTAGTCCTGGAGTGGGTGTTTTCGAGGGAATCTCCGAATTAAAACCAGGGCATGTTCTTTTATATTCCGCTAATGGACTACACATTCGAAGGTATTGGGCCTTACCAAATAACGTCCATGAAGATGATTTAAAAACGACAACCTCTAAAATTCGTGATCTATTTCTCGATACTGTAAAGCGGCAGTTGGTTTCAGACGTCCCAATCGGAACCTTACTCTCGGGTGGATTAGACTCTAGTGCAATTACTGCGATTGCTGCCCAAACCCTAGCCCAAAATGGAAAAGGGCCCCTGCCGACCTTTTCTGTAGATTATGACGAGAATAGCAAGTATTTTCAGCCCAATGAATTTCAACCCGACGCTGACGGACCTTGGATTCAACGAATGTCCCAAACCTTTGGCACTCGACACACGAACTGTACGTTTAATATCCCGGAACTTGTTCATACACTTAAAGACTCAACAATCGCTAGGGATCTTCCAGGAATGGCGGATGTGGATGCCTCATTATTACTCTTTTCACGCGAAATTAAGAAAAAGATTACTGTTGGATTATCCGGTGAATGTGCTGATGAGGTATTTGGCGGATACCCTTGGTTTCATCGTCAAGACGCACTCGAGGCACAAACCTTTCCCTGGGCCCTCCACGTAGATAATCGCCTCCAAGTGTTATCACCAGACCTTATAGACTATCTCCAACCCCATGACTATTTAAAGGTACGGTACGAAGAAGCTCTTGCCGAAATTCCACATTTACCAGGTTCTTCCATTGTTCACCAAGACAGCCGAACTGTCAAGGGAAATCTTCAGCGCGAAGCCCGAATCCGTGAGATTACCTATTTAACCTTAACCCGTTTCATGCCAACTCTACTCGATCGTAAAGATCGCATGACCATGGCTACCGGACTAGAGGTGCGTGTTCCCTTCTGTGATCATCGTCTAGTTGAATACGCCTGGAATATTCCTTGGGAGATGAAAGCACTGGAAGATAGAGAAAAAGGACTCCTACGACGTGCCCTCACCGGGGTCTTACCCGACGATGTGCTTTGGCGTCGCAAAAGCCCCTATCCAAAAACTCATCACCCAAGTTATCTATTGGCAGTTCGCACATGGCTGCAAGAAATCATCGAAGACAGAACTTCTCCGATTCTTCCCTTTTTAAATCTCCCAGCTCTAAAGGATTTGATGAAACTCTCAGATACAATCCCTTCAGGTCGCCCCTGGTTTGGGCAATTAATGGACATTCCGCAGCTATTTGGGTATCTAATTCAAGTTAATATCTGGTTACAAGAAAACAAGGTTAGATTTCGTTGAAGTAGCTCTTGATCCAAGTCCTATCCCTAAGTGGTCTGTAATTCTTTTGCGGGCCACTGCAGGGGGTACGATTTATCACGCCAAAAACACGATCAAACTGATTAGTGATCGTTTTTCTAGTCCTGAGTGATAGTTTCTAGTGGTCTACGCACAATCTTAACCTTAGTAATTCTAAATCCCTTAACCTCCATAACTTCAAACTGAATTCCTTCAAAATAAACGACATCCCCTTTAATGGGCTTTCGGCCTAACCTTGAAAAGATATATCCACCA
>JADQBO010000437.1 GCA_016278585.1 Desulfosporosinus sp. | reverse complement strand
CGCTTTCTTATTGAACTAACTCCTTACGGTCAGCAGTTTCAGGAACCTTTTCAAACCATCCGTTTTCTATCATTAAGTCAGCTCCATCCTTTGAATCCACAAGAATCTCAGTCAATATACTAATTAAAACATTATTAATGTCTTTTCTAGCTGAAGTGGTTAACCCATAACCGACATCCAAAAGACAGAATGACGATTTCTGGAGTAGTAACATTTATATTATTGAATAAAAGTTTAGCATGGAATATAGAAAGATTTTGGCCAATTATTCCAATTAAATATAGGGGCCAATGAACTATCATTTGCAGAATTGTTGCAGGAATTGCTGAGACCAAAGTTACTAAGAATGTATCTTCGACTTTCTTCAATTAGACCGCTCCTCTAACAATTTAGAGCAAACTTAACTTTAAGTTTGCTCTAAATTAGTAATTTTATGTACAAGACGAATTGTCTAAGGTTGTCAAAGTTATGTCAAACCATAAATCGATTATTGGAATCTCATTTATCATAGTGTCAATGTGGGATGGGCATTCCAGACTTGACAAATCAAAATTATGTACTGTTATTGATTAAAAAGTTCCCAAAATTCGATGGATGACCGCACTTTCGATACCACCAACTCAAGTTATTTCAAAATAAAAATAACTATAAGTTCAAAAATATTGTAATAAGGATTCGCCAATTAGGTCTTTAGCGAAGTTAAGTTCTTCTGTAACTGTGATAGACTGATTTTAGAAAAGCCTTTTAATCTGCCGGTTTCAGAGACTACGTCCGCAGCCGTTAACTTAGTTAAGTGCCAAAAAACTCAGGAGATAAGATTTTAAGCACAAAAACATAGAGCAAACCCTCGGGCTAACCAAAAGAATAAGAGGTGAATGTCTTTGTCACAGACCAATGTACCAGATATTAACTCATGGCTAGAACATCTTCGCCATGCCAACAAAAGTGAAAACACCCTTCGAGCTTATCGACAGAGAGTACTGCGTTTTGCTGAGTGGTTTGAATCGACGAATGGAGAAACACTTACGCATGAGCGTGTAACTCCTACTGACTTGCGTGAATACAAATCTTATTTATTAATTAACCTTAAGCGTACTCCATCGACGGTCAATCTTTCCTTCGTTGCGATAGCGAATTGGCTAGACTTTAATGGGCAGAATATGCCAATGCCATCCAATGTTGAAGAGGTGCGCTCTGCACCTCAAGGACTGGATCGTCTTGGTCAACGTTCACTAACTCGCGCAGTGGAACGTGAATGTGTACCAAGAGATATAGCTCTGATTACGCTCATGTTAAATACTGGCCTTCGTATCAGCGAAGTGGCCATTTTGGATATTGACGATCTCATGATTGGGGATCGCTCCGGCAGTCTTAAGGTACGGCTGGGGAAAGGGGGCAAATTCCGCGCTATTCCCCTCAACAATGATACTAGGAAGGCTCTTCGCGCTTATTTGAACGGTCGTACAAAAGGGCCAGTGTTTTTAAGTCAGCGGGGGAAGGGAACAGGTCGTTTAACCTCCAGCGGAATTCGGCAGGTTATTGACCAGTACTCTTATCTAGCAAAACTTCCCGATCTGCATCCCCATGCACTGAGGCATACGTTTGCCCGAAATCTACTAAAAACTGGCGAAGGGCTGGAGATGGTCGCAGAAATCCTAGGGCACAAGAGCTTAAATTCGACACGAATATACAATCAGCCGTCTGAGCGGGATAAAGCAAACGCTGTGGAGAAGCTGTCATTAAGGATTTAACACTGAAGCAGCAATAGATAAAACGAGAGTATTGGGTATTTGTTCAGACTAGGATCTGTGCGGATCTTGCTTGAAGTATGTTATTAACTAGGGATTGAAATGACAGATATGTTTCCGCGGACGATGCATCAAGTGCGACTCAGAAGACAATTCTAATCATATATTTCTATTTCTTAGATATTGTCGCTACCTTGGGAGGAACTGAAGTAAAGATGTGGAATTAAAGAGGGAAATACTTGAGACTACGGATACTCCTTCGACGTATATATCGGTATATCAGTTTGATAAATCGCTACTAATGTCTTCTGTTTTAGGCCGTAGCCATTTTGCCTTTAATGCGAAGTTAAATTAGATTCATATGAGGCGAATGATGAGTAATTTATTGCATCAACGGTTATGGTTATGCTAGAACGAATATTTAATTACTTAGCCTATTGACTTAATAGGGGAGTCCTCTGAAAGATAATCAAAAGTGAGAAGCGTACTTGAAGAAATATGGTATTATTCGCCTTTTTTAGAAAGGAGCGGAGCGTATGAATGAAGAATATATTATGCAAAGGGAGTATTCAAACACCATAAGCGCATTGCGATATTCTGGAAACGTTGAATCCGCTATTTCAAAATGTATTGAGGCTATTGATGAATTTCCCGATAATAATTTTTTTTATAAGATCCTTGGCGATCTATATGTACAAATTGACAATTTTGAAAAAGCTTCGGACGCATATCTTGAGCAGTTAAAGCATCTACATACTAGACCTGACCAATTTAAGGTATTTGCTCGATTTTATCGTTACCTCGAAAATAAGACTTCAGAAGGTTTCTTGAAAGCGTTTCGCTCTAATATAGCTGAATCAATAAGAAGTGGCGACATTTCTCCGAGTATCGAAAAACAATTATTTTTGTTTTTTGGTGAAGAATTTACAACTGATCCCAAAATCATGGAATTATTTAGGAAAACAGATAATGATATAAATCTGAACGAAGTGCGCAAAATTATCGAGGAAAAAATAAGAAAGCAAGATATTAACGTAGTTCGTGCAATTATAGATTATAGAATTGCTACTCCTTATACTGATCGACGTAAAAGTCGTCTGACAGACACATATATTATAACTGTTTCTGAGCGTTTAGAGATGTTCGACAAAGCCTTAGCGTTAGTGAAAAAAAGAACTGGCTTTTTGATTAATCCAACAGGAGTCAGAACGCTTTTGCGAATATGCAGAAAACTGAATGATTATTCTTTTGCGGAAAATTCATTGGTGCTGAACGAGAAATATATTGATGCCAGCGACTTTAATGTTCAGTATGAGCTCGTATATTACTATGAATTCAACAAAAATGATATCTTATTAAATCGAACTTTACGAAAAATGCGCAATAGCGCGTCTAGTAGTACGCCAATAGCTCGAACACTCTATAACTTTTATTTGCGATTCAACATGTTCGACGAAGCAAAAGAGGTTTCAGAGCATATGAAGCAATTGGCCTCAACGAATCGTCAACAGAATAGTCGAATTGAGGAGCAAATTGAAACCGAACAGGGAATCTGGAATAAATTACAGGAGTTGGTTTCTGAGCAAGAGCACAACCGACAAATGATCGCGATACGCGACTTATTAAAAGGTTTTTCACACGAAATAGGGCAACCAATTACAAATATCCGCTACTCAATACAACTCCACCAAATGAAGATAAAAAAAGGTGTTGCGTCGGCAGGAAACATAGATGATCTCTTGAATTTGATTCTTAGTCAAACAGAAAGAATTGGAAGTATGCTTGCAAGATTTAGACCCATCATTTCAAGTAGAAGTAAAACAGAATATTTCAACGTTTTTGGACGAATTTCAGCCGTTTTTACCGATCTTAATACACGGCTCGAGACAAATGGCATAAAATTTTCGATAACAGGAGATAGATCTATTCACTTATGGGGGGATGCGATTCAATTTGATCAGATATTTTATAACTTGATACTCAATTCAATGCAAGCAATTATCACACACAAAAATTGTGGTACCATAACTGTGATAATCTCGAAAACAAAACAAGAACAAATTAATATTTCTTTTTATGACGATGGACCCGGAATTCCCAATGAAATTACCAAACAGATATTTGAACCTTTCTTTTCTACCAAGGAACCATCCTCGGATGATGGTGGTGAGGGATTAGGATTGTTTATAGTATGGAATATTCTAAAGATGTTTAATGGTAGCATACGTTTGAATAAGGAATACGCAAAGGGCGCAAAATTTGATATAATAATACCTGTAAAGGAAGGTGCCACCTAAATGAATAAAGTTTTAATAATTGAAGATGAAGTCGCCACTGCAACGCCAGTGCGCGAAGCGTTGGCACTCAATAGCGTGGAAGCTGATATTGCAAAAGATGGGGCAGAAGGCGTCCAAATGTTTAACGAAGGAGAATATGATCTTGTGCTGCTCGATTTAAAAATGCCTGGAATGGATGGAGAACAAGTTCTTACTGAGATTAGAAAAGTAGATCCTTTTGTAGATGTGATTGTGTATACAAATTATAGTGAATTTGCAGATATTAAAAAGTTAACAAATATCGGAATTCAAGGCTATATCAATAAAGGCCCAAAGGGAGATTTGTCTGAGCTTGTTGAGCAGATTTTAGAAAAGCTTGCGCCCTTGAGTGAAGAAGACGTTAACAAACTAATTAAGCATACTCCTGAAGAACTATTTGATGAATGATGAAGGGGCAAATGGGAATGTCAGAATCTTATCTATTAGACACAAACGCATATTTCAACTTTTTAAAATATGCTACTCTAACTAATCATGCTGATAAGGCAGAAGAAACAAACATCTTCGCAGAAGCAATTGGAACAATTAAAAAAGGGAGAAACTACATTTCTACACTTTCCCAGATTGAGATTATTTCTGTTATAGGGAAACATGCTCGTGGAAATTTTGGCGGTAGGCAGAAATGCGATTGTGTTGTATCTGAAACCGGAGAGAGATGTTCGAATTATCGTTATACAAAAAATCAAAAGCGTTGGAATAATTGCTTTTTGCGTCTTTCGGTTGTACTTTGTTTTTAATAAAACCACTAAGTATAGCATTAATAATAGCCCCAAAGGAAATACCGAAAAACATTCCTTTGAGCAGGACTTTATCTTTACCATATTTGCTCAATAAGTTAATGAAAAAAAATGAACCTACCATACTTAGTGCTAGGTTCATTACCCCTCCTAAAAGTTGCCCCTGCCAAGATTCCGCTTGTCTTCGAGATGAAACCCAAACTCCTGCAGCAGTGACTCGATATGACCGCTGAGATATTTTTAAAAGTGATGAAACTACATCAACAATAGTCATCATGATTGTTCCAATTCCGCCTGCCAGAATACATAAAGTAATACGGTCCTTTATCTTATTCAATGAACGTTCCTCCTTTTATTTTTTCTTAGTTTGCCAATACCTAGTTGTTATATTCAGTTTAAATATAATCCTAACTTCATTCATGATTTATCTGAGGTTCACCAAGTTTTGCTAGAAAATTTGCCAGTTGATTTAACGTCGTATTTTCTATAATGTCTTTGCCTTTCTCCTTGTCATTATGTTATAATCGAGAATGAATTAAATGACCTGAGAGTTTCGAGAGGAGGGTGTTTGAATGGCAAAACACATTCAGACCATTGTAAAAGCGAACTTAAGTGCTACTGTAAAAACCGGAGGATGTGGCAAGTGCCAGACCTCTTGTCAATCGGCTTGTAAGACGTCGTGCACGGTTGGAAACCAAGTGTGTGTTAAATAAGGCTTTTTTGGCTAAATTGAACATAGGATGCTAGAACCCACCCCGTATACCGGGTTGGGTTCTGTTTCTGTTTGTGTTAGAAGAGAGAGGAACGGTTGTAAATGTTAAACTTATTGTATCTTGAAAACTATCCCCTAAAGAAAAATGTGCACAGTTATCGCCAAGGGGATTTATTTATTGCCCATGATGTTAATTCTGGATCGCTTCATGTCTTTGATAAAGAGACGTTTAATATACTTAAGGCCATTGAAGAGCTGCAAGAGCTTTCTCAGACCATTAGTACGGAGGGGATAAGCAAGGTTCTTAGACAAAAAGGAATAGTACTTCCAGAAGAGGAACTTTCCGAGATTCTTGAAGAGCTTGAAGAACTCCGTAAGGAAGGAACCCTTTTTTCAGTGGAGGCGGAGAACGTGTTGCCGGTTTACCCGGAAAAGCCTATCGTTAAGGCGATTTGCCTCCATGTGGCCCATGATTGCAATTTGCGCTGTGAATACTGTTTTGCCGGGACCGGTGCTTTTGGTGGAAGTAGAACGATGATGGATCTGGAGACAGGTAAAAAGGGGATTGACTTTGTTTTGAAATCATCGGGACATAGAGATCATTGTGAAGTTGATTTCTTCGGGGGTGAACCCCTACTTAATTTTGGATTAGTTAAGGCCTTGGTCGAATACGGCAAAAAGGTTGGGGCTGAGCAAGGTAAAACTATCAAATTCACGCTGACTACGAACGGCGTATTACTAAATGGTAAAATTCAGGAATTCCTCGAACAAGAGGAGATCAGCGTCGTTTTAAGCTTGGATGGCCGTCCGGAGGTTCATGACCGAATGAGGCCCTATGCAGATGGTCGGGGAAGTTACGATAAAGTAACCCCTTTAATTAAGCAGTTTGCAACCAAACGTCCAGAAAGCTCCTCCTATGCATTAGGGACCTATTACTATGTCCGGGGGACGTTTACTCATTTTAATCTGGATTTTGATCAGGATGTATTGCACATGGCTGATCTAGGAATAAAACAAATTTCTGTAGAACCTGTTGTAGCCAGCCCTAAGGATGCTTACGCCTTTCAAGAAGGAGATCTCGAAAAAATACGTGAAGCCTATGATCACCTCGGTGAAGAGTTATTATTACGCCGTTCTCAAGGCAGAGATTTCAACTTCTTTCACTTCAATGTTGCGTTAGATCAGGGACCCTGCATGATTAAGCGCCTATCAGGTTGTGGAGCTGGTCATGAATATGTGGCGATTTCTCCAGAGGGAGATCTTTATCCCTGTCATCAGTTTGTTGGGCAGGAGGCCTACAAATTGGGGACACTCTACGACGAAAACCCTTACCAACTTAAGATGGAAGTGGTGAAAAGCTTTCGTTCCGCCCATGTCTATGCAAAGTCGTCTTGCCGAGAATGTTGGGCACGCTTTGCCTGTAGCGGCGGGTGTCATGCAGCTAATGTTGCTTTTACCCAAACCTTGACAGAGGTATATACACTAGGGTGTGAGCTACAGAAAAAGCGCTTGGAAGTGGCACTTTACGTTAAAATCAAGGAAATTCAACAGAATAAGGCTGCATCTCCTGTTCAGGATATCCGGTGCTAAGGAAAGACCTGTTTATACAGGAGCTTAGTGCCTCCTTCCACTAGGATTATTGCCAGTTGGTATTGGGTAAATAGATTAAGAATTAGTTTAAAGATAATGTTGGTTGGTTCAAGAAGACATGTTACAATAATATTTGGGACTAAATGGCCAAGGGGGGCGAATTATTTGAAAAAGAAAACACAACGTATTTATGCAGGAATACTGGCTGTTCTTGTGAGTGTTGCTATGGTTGGTTCAGGACTTCTTGTGTTTTTCTTTCAGGGGGACGAACCATCTTACGCATCCAACGCGACTACGTTGACTGCCAATGCTGAAGCCGAATACCAGGCCCAAAAGTTACGCATAGATGCCATGGTTAAACAGGCTAAGACAGACCCTGAGAATATTCCGTTACAAACAGCCCTAGGAAACCAATATTATGAGGCAGCAATGATGGCGCGAGTAGTTGCACCCACTGAAATGGAAGGTAACTTTAGTAAAGCTGTCGAAGCTTACCAAATGGTTTTAAAAACAAATAAAGATCCGAATATCATGGTGGATATGGCCACATCCGCTTTTTACAGTGGGAATTATGAGCTGGCGGAAAAGACCTTTACTGAGGCATTAGTGATTAAACCAGACTTTATTAATGGATTGATCAACTATGGTATTTTTCTTTCTCAAGTAAAGCAAGATTGGGCTGGAGCTCTTACTCAATGGCAAAAGGCTCTTCCTTTGGCTCAAAATAGTTCGGATAAAGAGCAGATAGAAGCGATGATTAATCAGGCTCAAAGTCAACTAATAAACAATCAGACAACGAATGGTGTGTCAAATCCTACATTGAAAAATGGCGAGTGAGTTCTTTAGGTGTTATTCCTAGCGGGGATGGGTTCTAACTTCAGATAGGGCAGAGTCCCTATCTGGAGTTTCGACTCGCTATTGGTAAAAAGTTCAGTGACCGGAACGGAGGAGCTGCAAATTGCATTTTACGACTTTGGCGAGCGGAAGTTCCGGAAACGCAATTATTGTTGGGGAGGATAACCGACATTTACTTGTAGATTGCGGAATCAGTGGAAAGAGTCTGCTACATAACCTTTCTCAAATAAATCTTTCGTGCTCAGAAATTGAAGGAATTGTCGTTACCCATGAACATGTAGATCATATCCGTGGAGTGGGGATACTAGCTCGTAAATTACAAATACCAATCTACGCTACGGCTGGTCTCTGGGAGGTTATGAGTGATTCCCTAGGAAAGCTTGCAGAAAACCAACGCATCGAAGTTAAAGAGTCTTTTTCTTGCGCGGGTCTTGATGTTTTGCTCTACCCTACATCTCATGATAGTCGAGAAAGCTACGGACTTAAGGTTTCCCGGCCCAAGCGGCAGAATAAGAGGAATTTGACCGTTGGAATTGCTACAGACAGTGGTATAATTACTGAAGACATGCATCGACATTTGCAAGGGTGTGATGCTTTAGTCGTTGAGGCGAACTACGATGACATAAGCTTGCAAAATGGGCCGTACCCCGCGTATCTAAAAAGACGGATCCGGGGACGATATGGTCATTTGGAAAATAAGCAATTGGCTGAAGGCCTTTTAGAGTGGATCAAAGAAAACACTCAACGAGTTATGTTAGCCCATCTAAGTAAAGAAAACAATACGCCGGAAATTGCTTTGTCTGCAATTTTACGTATTCTTCGAGACTCTAAGAGATCTAAAGAATACTCGGAAGTCCAGGTTCAGGTTGCTCCACGATATTCCCCGCATGAATTAATTAGGTTAATGGAATAATAACAGGCATAGGAGGTAGGTTATGGACTACTATAAGGATCATTCCCGAAGAGGTCCCGGCTTTTTTTCAACCGTTATAGTTGCGTTAATCAGTGCCTTGTTAGGAGGAATTATTGCCGTGGCTCTTATTCCATCTGTGTACGGGAATAAGCAGGCGGCACTCCCAAGCCAAGTCATCCTAAATGAAGGACCAACCACTCCATTAGTTCAAGCAGACGGGGTTACAAATTTCCCGGTTACTCAAATTGCTAAAGCCACTGGCCCAGCAGTTGTAGGAATTGCTAACTTTCAATCCCGTGGAACTTTCTTTGGAGGGAGCGGTATTACTGAAGTAGGAAGTGGTTCGGGCTTTATCATTGACGCACAACGCGGCTACATAGTCACCAATAACCATGTGATTGCGGGAGCCGAAAAGATCGTTGTAAGTTTGGCTGATGGCCGTAATCTTGATGCTAGACTGGTTGGTGGTGATGAGCGTACTGACTTAGCGGTCGTTCAAATTGCAGATACAAAAGACTTAGTCGCTACTCAACAAGGGGACTCTTCAAAGCTTCAAGTGGGTGAGCCTGTGGTTGCTATTGGTAATCCTGGCGGTCAGGAATTTGCACGCTCTGTGACGACCGGTGTTGTTTCGGCAACCAATCGAATTTTAAATATCCCGGGGGAAGCAAGTTTTAATCTTATTCAAACGGATGCCGCTATAAACCCCGGAAACAGCGGTGGACCACTTGTGAATTACCAAGGACAGGTGATCGGGATAAATTCAGCAAAAAATCAGGAGCCAGGATTTGAAGGAATGGGGTTTTCTATTCCTATTACAGATGCTTTGCCCACGATTAAACAACTTATAGAAAAAGGTTATGCAAGTCATCCAGGACTCAATGTTCAGATAGATCCTCGCTATACTGCTGAATATGCCAGTCAACGTGGTTGGCCAGAAGGAGCTTACGTATCCAAAGTAACGCCCGGTGGACCAGCTGAGCGTGCTGGTATTCGACCTGGTGACGTGTTAACGAAGGTTAATAATAATGCTATTAAGAGTTCATTAGAGTTAACCCATCAGTTGTTTAAGCATAAACCGGGCGACACGATTACGGTTACAGTCTTCAGGGATAATAAAACAGTGGATGTTTCAGTGACGCTGGTGGAGATTAAGTCACAATAAGCGTTTCAATTTCTAAGTCATCATTTCGTGAATAGGATTAGGAAGTAATAATCCTATCCAATAGTGATCAATAAGCCTATAACTAGTTTTTGATAAAAACTAAGTTATAGGCTTATTTTTGTATGGATTTTTCAAGCTTGGTATTCTAACTATTATTAATGCCTAAAATTAGTAAGTCGAGGTGCTTAACCATTTCATCGTTTAGATCAAAATCGGGGTA
>JADQBO010000153.1 GCA_016278585.1 Desulfosporosinus sp. | reverse complement strand
CCGTTGAAGCTTGGAAAAGGAAAACACAGGTGCCTTAACGGCAACCCGATCACCCTTTGGCCAGAGGCCGCGTGGGATTCCTATCTCGTCCCATTTTCGTCCTAAGATTACTTGGGTTGCCCAGTCTATGATGGGAACCCCGGTAATTTTACTCAAAAAAGGAACTGTTCGGCTAGACCGAGGGTTCACCTCTAGAACGTAAAGTTCTTGACGATGGATCACATATTGGATATTCAATAACCCTTTTATTTTTAAGGAGCGTGCTAACGATTCCGTTAAAGTAATAATTCGCTCTTGCATACTTAAATCCAACGTTTGAGGTGGATAAACCGCGATAGAATCTCCAGAATGAACACCGGCCCGTTCTAAATGTTCCATAATTCCAGGGATAAAGACGTTGTCTCCGTCCGAGATTGCATCAACCTCAACCTCTGTCCCGAGCAAATATTGATCCATCCAGATCTCCTGATCTGAAGATGCAGAGAGGGCACGCTTTATTACTGCCTCTAATTCCCGTTCTTCATACACAATGTCCATTGCCCGCCCTCCCAAGACATAGGATGGGCGAACCACCAAGGGAAATCCTATTTCTAAGGAGATACGTTGTACTTGCTCCATATTTGTGGCCCCGCCTCCGCGTGGCCGCTTAGCCCCTAGTTCTTGCAGAACCCGGTCAAAGGTTCCCCGCTCCTCCGCTCGGTCAATGTCTTCAACCGTCGTACCTAGGATTTTATATCCGCGCCTTGCCAGGCCATTTGCTAAACCAATGGCTGTCTGCCCGCCAAATTGAACAACCACACCGTCTGGCTGTTCCTTATCTAAAATGGCTGAGACATCCTCTAAGGTTAAGGGTTCAAAATAGAGGCGATCAGCTGTGTCGAAATCTGTCGAAACTGTCTCAGGATTGTTATTAACGATAATACTTTCAAACCCTGCTTTTCTCAAGGCCAGCACAGCATGTACGGAGCAATAGTCAAATTCAATGCCCTGTCCAATTCGGATCGAGCCTGACCCCAAGACCACAACTTTGGGAAACTTATGGACTTCTCCTTCATCCTCAAAATCATGGAAACTTGAATAGAAGTAGGGTGTTGTCGCTTCAAACTCTCCGGCACAGGTATCGACCATTTTAAAAACGGGTTGAATACCATGCTTAAGTCTAAATTGATGTACTTCATCCTCAGTACTTTCCCAGAGAGCTGCAATCTCTTGATCTGCAAACCCCAATCGTTTGACACGGAGTAATGTCTTCTTATCCCATGGTGCTTGTTCCAATAACGTCGTCTCATCCACTAACCGTTTAAGTATATTCAGATAATATCGATTCCAGCCTGTCTTTTCAACCAGGTAATCTACCGTCCAGCCCCGTCTTAATCCTTCCGCGAAAACGAACAACTGGCGATCATCGGGTTCTAGGCAGGCCGTCTCAAGCTCAGCGTCTGAAAGTCCCTCAAGCTCTAATAAGCGGACCCCATACACTTTAATATCTAGAGAACGGATGGCTTTGAGTAGGGCACTTTCTAAGTTCCGACCGATCCCCATCACCTCTCCGGTTGCCTTCATTTGGGTGCCTAAATGACGATCTGCATCCGTAAACTTATCAAAAGGCCAGCGTGGAAATTTGACCACAACATAGTCCAGAGCAGGCTCAAAACATGCAGAGGTTTTTCCAGTGACGGCATTTTTGAGCTCAGTTAACCCATAGCCCAAGGC
This sequence comes from Desulfosporosinus sp., assembly GCA_016278585.1. GTDB lineage: Bacteria > Bacillota > Desulfitobacteriia > Desulfitobacteriales > Desulfitobacteriaceae > Desulfosporosinus. The sequence goes on along the minus strand of JADQBO010000153.1, from coordinate 8,746 downwards.
TATTTTAGCTGCGACTTTGGCAATCGGATAACCAGTAGCTTTTGAAGCCAGGGCACTGGAACGGCTTAACCGAGGATTGACCTCGATAACAACGTATTCCAGACGGGATGGATGAAGGGCAAACTGGACATTACATCCACCTTCAATACCCAAGCCATTCACAATTCTTAGTGATGCAGTGCGTAAGGTTTGAACCTCTCGATCCGTTAAGGTTTGACAAGGTGCAACAACAATACTATCCCCCGTATGTATTCCAACTGGGTCCATATTCTCCATATGGCAAATCGTGATACAATTTCCGATGGCATCACGTAAAACCTCAAACTCTACTTCCTTCCAACCAGCCACACTTCGCTCCACGAGGATCTGATCGATAAGACTTGCCTGCAGGCCACTTTTAGCAATTTGCTCAAGTTCAGCTGCATTTTCAACAATCCCCCCACCAGTTCCGCCTAAGGTAAAGGCCGGACGTACAATAAGAGGGTATCCAGTTTTATCGGCGAATATGAGCGCTTCTTCTACGAGGGAAACAATCTTACTCTCAGGAGTCGGTTCACCAAGCTCTTTCATTAGGGCCCGAAAGCTCTCTCTATCTTCTGCTTGATCAATACTCTTAAAAGAGGTCCCCATCAACGTAACCTCGCAACGCTCTAAAACCCCTCTTTTAGCAAGCTGATAAGCTAAGTTGAGACCCGTTTGTCCTCCCATAGTAGGAATCAATCCATCCGGTCTCTCCCGCTCAATAATTCGTTCCACAGATTCCACGGTTAAAGGTTCTATATAAACTCGGTCAGCTGTTTCGCGATCCGTCATAATCGTGGCAGGATTGGAATTGACAAGAATGACCTCTACCCCTTCTTCGCGCAGAGCCCGACAGGCCTGAGTACCTGCATAATCAAACTCTGCAGCCTGCCCAATCACGATGGGACCTGATCCAATGACCAGAACCTTTTTCCACTCCTTCTTGGGCATACTTATCTCCTCTCCTTTCGAGGTGAACTTTTCAAGACAATCTCTTTGAACCGGTCGAAAATTTCAGCGTTTTCTTCTGGTCCTGGAGCACCTTCTGGATGAAACTGGACCGATAGAATGGGGTAAGTCTGGTGCTCCATTCCTTCTACAGTTCCATCATTGAGATTACGTAAGGTCACTTCAAAACCTGAGTCCTTTAAGGATGCTTCCTGTACAGCGTAGCCATGGTTTTGGGAGGTCATGGTTGCTCTTCCCAAACGAATATCGATAACCGGATGATTCCCACCGCGATGCCCGTAGGGAAGTTTATAGGTTTCGCCACCTGCAGCCAAGGCCAAGAGCTGATGTCCTAAGCAAATACCTAGGGTTGGCAGCTTATCATACAATCCTCCGACCGTGGCTATTCCTTCTGGCAACTCCTTGGGATCCCCGGGACCATTGCTTAAAACCAAGCCACTGGGACGATGCCTTAGAATTTCTTCAGCCGTTGCCCTAGCTGGGAACACCATGATTCGAAACCCTCTCTCCTGTAGATTACGAATAATATTTCGTTTGACTCCAAAATCTAAGACCGCGACTAAGGGTCCTGATCCTGGAATTTCATAAGCAGCTTTGACCGTTGACCGATAGACCCAGTGTTCCCTATCTATTTCAGTTCGTCTCTGAGAATCAGACCAGTACTCCCGTCCTGCCTCCTGAGTGCGAACAAGTACACCAGGCAAGGTTCCAAATTGCCGCAAATATCGGGTCAAGGCCCGTGTATCGACTCCCATTAATCCTTGAACCCCATGCTGTTGGCAATAATCCTCTAAAGACCCCTCACTGTGCAGACTTCCCTCTCCCTCGGAAAGTTCTCGAACAATCAGTCCCTGCAAGCGAGTTTTATCAGCTTCATTTTCTTCATGGTGCCAGCCATAATTTCCGATTAGAGGTTGAGTGAGGACTAGTATCTGACCCGCATAAGATAAATCTGTAACCATTTCTTGATAACCACTCATGGACGTATTGAAGACGACTTCCTGCTCTTCTAATTGGGTAAAACACTTCGTCCACTCTCCAAATTCTTCTCCCTCAAAGGTTGTCCCATCCTTGAAAACAAGAAAAGCCACCTTCGACACTTCCTCTCTCCTCTTAGTCTCTTTATTGTACATTCTATATCTAAATTAGATTTAATTTTGTATTATGATTTTCTAATTAACGTTATTATCATCGAACTCTCTTTTAGGAAATTCATGCTTAGATGACGGTTCTGTCTCTCTGTACAAGGCGGCCTTCCACCCAGACCATCACCGGGAACCCTTGCCACGTTTTCCCCAAGAAAGGAGTATTGCGTGCTTTTGAAACCAGCGTAGTCGAATTAATCTCCTCCTTAAAATCCGGGTCAAAGAGTACCATATCCGCCGAAACTCCAGGCTTTAATGTCCCTCCGTTTAGACCAAACCGCTGTGCCGGAGTAACGCTCCAAGCCTCAACCACTCTATCGAAGGATAGCCGTCCCGGTAAGACTAAATACTGCCAAACCGCACTTAATGCCGTCTCAAGACTAGCAATGCCAAAAGGAGCCTCTGCAAAAGGACGGGTTTTTTCTGCCTGGGTATGTGGGGCATGGTCAGTGGCGATCATGTCTATCGTTCCGTCAGCAAGTCCTTCAATTAGGGCTTCACGATCCCCTCGGGAACCCAAGGGAGGATTGACTTTCAGAACTGTATCAGTAATACCTATCTCTTCATCACAAAAAATTAAATGATGGGGATTCACCTCCGCGGTGACATCGACACCCCGTGCTTTGGCCCTTCGTATTAACTCCACACTCTCCGCTGTTGAAATATGGGCTAAATGGAGTTTTCCGCCAGTTTCCTCAGCGAGGATCAAATCTCTAGCAACTATCACGCTTTCTGCACTTGCTGGAATTCCCCTTAAACCCATTCGCCCCGAAGTTACTCCACGGCGCATCAGACCTTCTCCCGCTAAATCTTTATCCTCGCAATGACTGATAATTGGAAACCCAGTGAGTTTCGCATATTCTAACGCAAGTCTCATCACCTCTGGGTTTTGAATGTTCTTCCCATCATCAGAAAAGGCTGCGGCTCCGCCTGCTTTCATGTCTGCCATCTCGACTAGTTCGCTGCCCTGCATCCCTTTAGTGACTGTCCCAATCGGCAGTACATGGGCGTATCCAGCACGTTCTCCCTGCCTAAGCACGAATTCGACTAAGGCTCGACTATCAATTGGGGGGTGAGTATTGGCCATGGCCAAAATGGTCGTAAATCCGCCACGTACTGCAGCACGGGATCCACTTAAAATATCCTCTTTATCCTCTTGTCCCGGTTCACGCAGGTGAGTGTGTACATCTATTAGTCCCGGGAAAACAAACTTCCCTTTTCCATTAATCGTTTCCAGAGATTCACCCTGGGCTTTTCCTAAAACCTCTTCCTCAGTCATTCCAGAAGAAATTTCTAATATTTGCCCACCTTTAACGAGAACATCCTGGGGGCCGGAAACCTTCTGGCTGGGATCTATTACCCAGACATCTTTAAGCCACCACATTGCTAGACCCTCCTATCAGTAAATAAATTAGAGCCATGCGAATAGCCACACCGTTCGTGACTTGACGCTCGATTAAAGCGTCAACTCCATTAGCAACATCATCCGAGATTTCCACACCTCGGTTCATTGGTCCAGGGTGTAATACAATGCTTTGTTTTCCGGTTTTCTTAAGACGCTCTGTGGTTAATCCATAAAGATGGCTGTACTCACGCAGACTAGGAAATAAGCCACTTTTCTGACGTTCAAGTTGAAGACGAAGAGCCATTACAATATCCGCTCCTGGTAGGGCACTGTCTAGATTATGAGTTAGTTTAACTCCCAGACCCTCCATTTCTACAGGGACTAGAGTTGGAGGACCAACAAAGGTCACATTAACCCCCATTTTCTGAAGACACCAAGCATTGCTTCGAGCCACCCTAGAATGAAGTACATCCCCAACGATCACGACGTTCTTTCCCTCTAGTTCACCAAGCTGCTCCTGCATCGTAAAGATATCCAATAAGGCTTGTGTGGGATGTGCATGCTGACCGTCTCCTGCATTAATGACCCCAGGATCAAGAATATCTGCCAAAAAGTTTGCAGAACCTGAACTAGGATGCCTCAGGATTACCACATCAGCGCGCATCGCCTGAATGGTCTTGGCCGTATCATACAAACTTTCTCCTTTGCTTACACTGCTCTGGGCTACAGCAATACTTGTCGTATCCGCCCCTAATACCTTAGCAGCCATTTCGAAGGAGGTTCGAGTTCGGGTGCTTGCTTCATAAAATAGATTAACGACAGATTTCCCCTTTAAGGTAGGCAATTTCTTAATCGGGCGCATCAAAATTTCCTTCATCACTTTCGCTGTATGCAGAATATGACGAATTTCCTCTACGCTCATATCCTCGATCGCCAGAATGTCTTTACGCTGCCATTTCATCAGTAAACCTCCCTAATTTTTTCCATTCTTAGTATCTCTCGTCAAATTGTGATTATTCTGTTCCTATTAATATAAAAATCCTCGTCCCAAAGAGGGAGAGGATCAAAAATAGGCATAACCTAATCCGCTCGTCCCTTGGCTATCTCTCTGGATAACATTTAAAGGGTAACGTTTTATTAATTTGTATTATCTTCCCGCTCTAGCAAAAGAATATCTTCGTCCCCATCCACTTCCATGAGTCGGACAGCTACGACTTCGCGACGCGAGGTTGGTAAGTTCTTGCCTACATAGTCTGCTCGGATAGGTAACTCTCTATGTCCACGATCCACAAGCACGGCTAATTGAATCCGTTCAGGCCTTCCGATATCCATCGTCGCATCTAATGCCGCACGAGCCGTACGCCCAGTAAAGAGTACATCATCAATTAACACCACACTCTTACCTTCAATGCTCACTGGAATATCTGTTTCGTGGACAACCGGATGAATATCAATGGTACTTAAGTCATCTCGATAAAGGGTAATATCTAGAATTCCCAGAGGAACCTTGACCCCCTCGAATTCCTCAATATACTGCTGAATTCGTTCCGCTAGCGGCACCCCTCTACGACGAATCCCAACTAAGACAAGTTTATCAGTGCCTTTATTCTTTTCTACGATTTCATGCGCAATGCGAGTTACCGCCCGACGAATCCCATCCGCATCTAAAATTTTGCTTTTAATTGCACCTTCCAAGGCTATTAACTCCTTTCTCCCTTAGGCTGATCCTTAAGTTTGGAAATAGATAGAAAGGTATATAAAAAAACTGTCTGAACAGCAGACAGTCCTCCCACAACTCCGTCTGCCTTCCCAAGCCTCTCGGGACTTCATTAAAGGCTATAACACTTGTCACTTAGTTTACTTTAGGATTAGTCAAATGTCAAATGAGATCAGTAAAAAAATCCCCGTTAATGTTTGCGTAGTTTTTCTATAAGTAACGCAAATGTTTTTGGCACAGGGGCATCGAACTTCATCCATGTCCCGCTGCGGGGATGTTCGAATCCCAAATGTGCAGCATGGAGCATTTGCCCTGGGAGTCCAAATTGATTTTTCTTCGAACCATACACAGGGTCCCCCAAAACCGGATGCTTAATATAGAGCATATGGACACGAATCTGATGGGTTCTTCCGGTCTCTAAGCGAACTTCCAGATAAGTTGTCTCACTAAAGCGTTCTAAAACAGTATAATGGGTCACTGCAAGCTTCGAATGTTGCATGACCACAGCCATGCGTTTACGGTCAGATGGATCACGTCCAATCGGCGCGTCTACCGTACCAGAAGGTTCTGACATCACCCCGTGAACCAGGGCTAAGTACTTTCGTTCCATCGTGTGTGCCTTAAGTTGTGCTGCAAGCCCTTGATGGGCAGAATCATTCTTAGCCACCACTAAAATCCCCGATGTATCTTTATCAATACGATGTACAATTCCCGGACGCAGTACCCCGTTAATTCCTGACAGATTATCACAATGATACAACAAAGCATTAACCAGCGTTCCTGTCCAGGCACCGGGCGCAGGGTGAACCACCATCCCCTGGGGCTTATTCACAACCAAAACATCTTCATCCTCGTAAAGGATCTCAAGGGGGATATTCTCCGGTTCAGCTGAGGACTCTCGTGGAGTAGGGATTGTCACTTTAATCTTATCCCCTAGGCGCACTTTATAATTTGCTTTTTTAGGTAAACCATTGACTACTACGCATTCTTGGCTGATAAGTCCTTGAACAAAAGACCTGCTCTTTCCTAAAACATCTGTCACACCTACGTCTAAGCGGATTCCTTCAGGTAGTACAAAACTCTCCGTATCAACTGAAGGGTTTAAGCCTAGAGGTAAACTATCCTTGCTGAATACTTGTTCCTCAAATTCAAATTCGAAATCGAGATCCTCCACGCTAGATTCATTTGAAAGGTCCTTTAATTCTTTTTCCACTTTCATACCGCCAATACATTGATTCTATAAGTTCACTGATCGGATACATTACTGTCTGATTTATCCCGGGCCTTTTCGTCCCGATATATGGCGAGCATCAGTAACCCCACCCCTACGACAATCATACTATCCGCAATATTAAAAACATAAGGCCAAATCTGGAAATCAAGATAATCTACCACCCGTCCAATAACCAGTCGATCATACAAATTCCCCAGGGCTCCCCCTCCGACCATCCCTAACGCTAGACGAGTCATCCTTTCCTTACGCGGAACTCTAAACTGCCCATAGATCACGCCAGCTACCACTAAAATAGCGGTCACTACAAAAATCCAGGTTTGGCCGGCCATCAGACCAAACGCCGCGCCTGGATTTAAGATATACGTCAAATGAAATACTTTAGGGATAACTTTCAACGTTTCACCCGGTATAAAGTTTGTTTGAACTAACATTTTAATGACCCGATCTATGCCCCATACCCCGACCATTGCAAGCCAAACTAACAACCCTCTAACCCCCTGCCTTTTCCCTAATCTTAACACAGGGCTTTTAACTGGGCAAACAAATCATTTATCCTATAGCCACGACTTACTTTATGGCAATCGAGAACGCCTTCATCATGGAGTACAATCACGGTGACTTTGCGAGCGAACTTGGTAATGTACATGCCTTCTTCAATGGCTCTTCATGAATATCTTCGCCTTCTGATTAGTGTTTAGGTTCGGCCATGCTTTTTATCGTAGTGGGTTGTATTCACTCGTCCTTCTGGTTCTCTTTGGGTTTCATAGGTTTCAATAGGTTGAACGGCCCCAATGACTTCATCTGAATCTTCATACAAATCATTTGGACTCGAGATATCCCGATTAGTGCCCAAATCCTGTAAAGTATCTGCGGTTCCATAGCGCGCCACTGCCTGCCAAGAATCTTCCCCATCAAACTCTACTCGGTCCGTACCATCGTTAAAAGTCCTGGAAAAAGGGCGATTTAAGATTTCATTTTCAACAGGTTCCCGATGAAACGAATGTTGCTCTTCCTGCTCCTCCTCGCGACTACATTCGGTGCATACTGTGGTATAAGGAAGGAGTTCGAGTCGTTCATAGGGAATCTCTTGACCACAATGTTCACACTTCGTATAGTCCCCTTTTTTAGACCGCTCCAAAGCACCGTCAATGGCATCAACCCTATGACGCAGCCGATCATGTTCAGCCACATCCCGAGACCGCTCATATACTTCTGTTCCGATATCTGCCGGATGATTATCTGCAAGGGACAATTCACCCAGGGACTCTCTCATATTTTCATTAAGCAGTTCTGTCGCAGTTTCCATCAAATCCGCTTTTTCATGACGGAGCGTTTCAATCAGTTTATGGTAACGCGTTTGCTCTTCCAAACTATTTGCCCCCTATCCTTTCTAAGGCTGCTTAACATACTTGCTAAGTTCTGCAATGAACCCTCCAATAACAGGTAAATTCAGGACAACAATTCGTTTCAACAGGAAATAAGCAATTCCTGCGAGAACTCCAGCCCCTAGTGCTGTTCCCAATCCTCGTATGAGACCTACTAAGAAATTCAACCAAAGCAATCGCCCTGGACGATTTAAATACGCTATGTATTCAGCTAATCTCATTTTTTCCAGAGTCTCTGCCAATAAGGTCACTTGATGTTTTAATCCAGCCAACTCTTGTGCGCTTACTGGGTCAATTCCTTCTTTACTTATCGAGGTTGATTCTTTCTCTTTGTCCGGAACGGCCACATTAATTCACCTCACATTAAAACATCAATTTTAGTGTTCCCAGTGCCCGAAAAAATACACTGTCCCTGATCTTTAATACGTTAAGAAATGATTCTGCTTATGTACATTCTTACATTATCACGTTTCTAATATATAAAGAAGACTTAACTGGCGCTAACTCGCCAGCCAATGGCCATGGATGGGAGAAAAAACGTCGTATTATCTCCTAGATGAATGTCAAAAGCTAGAGATCTGACTATACCAAACAGGGCTGTAATAAACATTTTAAACGTTTATTACAGCCCTGTCGCTTATAACTATTTTTACCATTTTATCTTATGACTTTACAATATTTAAACATAAAAAGGGTAACTCTAAAGATGAGTGAACAGGAACCTAGACAAAAATAAACATTAGCTTAGTTCAAGGGTTTATCTGGCTGATTGGAGATATAATTGATCATTTGAATATACTTCCAAGTATTGACCATTCACTAAACCAAAGGCATTCCCTTCGTCCGTATCTACATGTAAATCTAGGGCGTAATCAGGATTAACACGGACCAGAACCTTTTCCAATACTCCGCCACGAGGACCAGGAATGA
>JADQBO010000504.1 GCA_016278585.1 Desulfosporosinus sp. | reverse complement strand
GATCAAAAATGACACTCAAAAGCTCATCCGTATTTTCTCCTGTTTTTGCCGAAATAGGCACAATAGCTTTAAAATCTACCAGCTCCGAAAATTGTTGAATTTTACCCAGTAATTGATCTTTACTTAATAAGTCAACTTTATTCAAGGCAAGCACACAGGTCGTTTTCGTCTGCTTAAGCATCTCAATGATAAACTCCTCTCCAGGACCAAAGTCCGCAGAAAGATCCACCATATAAAGAATTACATCCACCTCGCGCATGGAATCCTTAGCCGCTCCAACCATATATTCCCCAAGCTTATGTTTTGGCTTATGTATTCCAGGAGTATCCAAAAAAATAATTTGTCCTCGTTCTTCAGTCAAGATACACTGGATGCGATTGCGAGTAGTCTGAGGTTTATCGGACATGATTAGAACTTTCTGTCCTAATAAATGATTAAGCAAGGTCGATTTCCCTGCATTCGGTCTACCAATAACAGACACAAAGCCTGAACGAAATTCATCCGATTTTATTGAACCCAACTGTGAAGTCACTTCCCTATCTTTATAGTATTAATAATTTTAATATATGTATATACCATAACCTTAAATATTAGCGTCTATTCAGCCTATTCGACCGGTCAAATACCCTTGAAACAGAGACCCTTCCCAACCCTTCCTCCTAATACAAAAAAGCCTCCCCCGTAGCATTTTTGAGCTACAAAGAAAAGGCATTATTTATCATTTATTATATGCTCAAGAAGAAAATGTGTCAAATATCATTCCCCTCTAGAGCAGCTTAATATTATTACGAATTCCCATTCAGGGCATACAGGTTATAAATAGAGTTACGTTCAGCTAACGTTAGATAATCCGAGAATTTCGGATCTTTTTGCCTGTTGCCCAATAAATAAGTACAATGGTACAATGGTAAAATACTACAGACAACTTAGTTTATCAGCTCGAGTTGTTTCATGCAATATTAACTTATCATAGAGTAATCAAGCTTAAAGGAGGTGTATAAATGATACGTTTTGAGAAAGTATTTAAGACGTTCTCGGACGGGTTTCAAGCTTTAGATGACATATCTTTTCACATTGATGAAGGTGAACTATTTGTATTGATTGGACCCAGTGGCTGTGGCAAAACAACCACCATGAAAATGATTAACCGATTAGTTGAACCGACCCAGGGTAAAATCTTGATAGACGATAAGGATATCAGTAAAGAAAATCCCGTTGAGTTACGGCGAAATATTGGGTATGTCATCCAGCATATTGGACTCTTGCCACATATGACGATTGGCGAGAATGTGGCCTTAGTCCCTAAACTCAAAAAAATGAACGCCTCAATCTACCAGAAGAGAGTGGATGATCTTCTATCCATGGTCGGCTTAGATCCAGATATATATCGCCACCGTTATCCCTCAGAATTAAGTGGTGGTCAACAACAAAGGGTAGGAGTTATTAGAGCGTTAGCTGCAGAACCTCCAATTATCCTAATGGATGAGCCCTTTAGTGCTTTAGATCCGATTAGCCGCGAACAGCTACAAGACGAGCTTATTCGGCTTCAGCAAGAAATTAAGAAAACCATTGTCTTTGTCACTCACGTTATGGATGAAGCTCTTAAAATTGCGGATCGTATATGCTTTATGAAAGACGGTAAGATCCTCCAGTTAGACACCCCTGACCACATCCTGCGCCACCCAGCTAATGATTTTGTCAGCTCCTTTATTGGAGAAGACAGGCTGAATGCCGCCGGAATCCTGCCTGATGTGGAAGAGGTAATGGTTAAACCTGTAACAACCGGTCCTAACCGTGGTTTAGCAGAGGCTATAAAGTCTATGCATAAGCATAAAGTCGACAGTTTACTCATAACTGGACCAGGGAACATTTATCTGGGTACTGCCAAAGCATGGGACATCCAACAACATTACCTTGAAGAAAACTTAACCCTGCAAGATATTATGGTAAACAATTTTCCGGTAATTCAGAGGGATCAGCCCTTAAGTGAGGCCATCGAAATCATCAGTGAAAATAACGTGTCCAACCTGCCTGTGCTCAATACTAAAGGGGAGCTAGTAGGTGTTATTACCAGAGCGAGTTTAGTCGATGTCATGGCTCATAAATACGGAAACGGAACAATAGATTCCTAGAAAGGAAAGGGCTATGGAAATACTTTCAGTTGTTCAGAATCGTTGGCCGGCTATGGTCACAGCTTTCGGGGAACATATTCAGTTAACATTTGTCGCCCTCTTTTTTGCGATTATGATTGCCGTTCCATTAGGAATCATACTGACCCGCTATCGCAAATTAGCAGAGTCTGTTATCGGTGTAACGGCAGTAGCACAGACCGTTCCAAGTCTTGCCCTGCTTGGTTTAATGATCCCCTTAATAGGCATCGGATTTTTTCCAGCCATTGTAGCCTTAACTATCTACGGATTATTGCCCATCATTCGTAATACGTATACGGGTATAGTAGGCGTAAACCAGGCGGCAATTGAAGCAGGCATCGGTATGGGAATGACTTCTCGCCAAGTATTAATCATGGTAGAAATACCTCTGTCTCTCTCTGTTATTATCGCCGGGATAAGGACTTCTACCGTTCTTATTGTAGGGGTAGCGACTCTTGCTGCCTTGATTGGAGCCGGCGGATTGGGAGATCTGATTTTCAGAGGGGTTTCAATGTCAAGCAATGAACTAATTCTAGCAGGGGCGATCCCGGCTGCACTGTTGGCCCTTATGATTGATTACTCATTCAAATGGATTGAAATTAAGGTAACTCCAAAAGGCATCCATGGATAATTTAATCAATCTAAAAACATATTAAAATTATTTATTGTGGAGGAGGAAGAAGATTCGTGAAAAGAAGAAAAATCTATGGGGTTTTAGCAGTTGTACTACTATTGGCTTTTGGTATCGTTGGCTGCTCAGCTAACACAAAAGGTGAAGCAGGGGACCAACCAGGAGACAAGGTAGTCATTAGCGGTAAGAACTTTACGGAACAAGAAATTTTAGTCTACTTAATGGCTGGAGTGGTTGAGGCCAAAACTGATCTTGAAGTCGAAACTAAACCCTGGCTGGGAGGAACAATGGTTGCCTCGAAAGCACTAGATGGTGGGGATATTGACATCTATGCTGAATACACAGGGACAGCCTTAACTGTACAACTTGAACAAGAGTCCATGACTGACCCGGATGCAGCTTATGAAAAAGTAAGCAAAATGTATCAAGAAAAGAAAGACATTACATGGCTTAAGCCTTTTGGGTTTAATAATACCTATACGCTGACGATGCGAAAAGCCGATGCAGAAAAGCTAGGTGTTGAAACCTTCAGTGATCTGGTTAAAGATGCACCTAATTTAGTCATGGCATCAGAGCCAGAATTCCTTGAGCGGGATGACGGATATAAGGGTATACAAAAACTCTATGGCATAAACTTCAAGGATGTTAAGGCAATGGATGCAGGCCTTATGTACAGTGCGGTCAAAGACGGTAAAGCGGACGTATGTCCTGCCTATGCTACAGACGGAAGAATTATAGCCTTTGATCTGAAAGTACTAACGGATGACAAGCAGTTCTTTCCACCCTATTACGCAGCTCCTATTGTCCGTAATGATACGTTAAACAAACACCCAGAGCTTGCCGATGCTCTTAACTCTTTAGCAGGCAAGATCGATGATGAAACAATGCAGCAGCTAAACGCCCAAGTTGATCTAGATAAGAAAGCGGCTAAAGATGTTGCCAACGAGTGGCTTAAGGCCCAAGGCTTAATTTAACAGTTTGACGTTATACTTGATAAAGGACCGAGGCAAAAAAGCCTCGGTCCTTCTAGTTTCCTTTTTTATAAAATTTCCGTCCCAAGTATCCCGTGTTGAACTTCCCTTCCTTTAAAGAGGTTGCTCAAATTCATATTAAAGCGGGGACGTTCCCTCCATGCATAGAAGGTGCACATGTAATGTGCCTTCTCCCAAGGAAACGTTCCCCTCGTTCCAAGCCCCGGGACGCAGTATGCATAGAAGGCGCACATGTGGAGATTATCGCCGTAGGCGTGTTCTTCAAAAGAATACTATCGCCGAAGGATGCACCACGCTCCCCACTTAAGAGCTTGAACGGTTAGTTTGCTCTGCGTCGTATGATCGAGCGATGTACATGCAAGCCCCCTTACAAAAACTCCGGCCCAAACGCCTCCGGCAGCAGCGCTTTCAAGCTTGTCCGCCGTATTTGCCCCTGACCATTCACTAAAACGACAGGACAATCCACAGCGAACTCACGAATCACTTGCCGGCATGCGCCACATGGCGACGGAAAAACATCACTCGGAACAGCAATTACGATCCCCTTCAGTTCCCGTTCTCCCCGAGCTACCCCTTGAAAAATCGCATTTCGTTCCGCGCAAACCGTTAAACCATAGCTTGCGTTCTCTACGTTACACCCACTGTAAATCTCTCCTGAAGAAAATAACGCTGTTGACCCAACTGGGTAATGAGAATATGGCACATAAGCCTGACCATAGGCTGCCTTAGCTTGACTTATAAGCCTATCTACAAGTTCTGAATCGAGGGTTCCCTCAAGCTCTGCCTTTATTCCCTCTATGCTTTGAGATTGATCCTGCTTCACTATAAACAACTCCTTTGCAAACAAATAGTATGCACTACTTAATCACGTAGGTTAAAACATCCTACTCGCCAAGCGGAGCAGTGAGGGGGCAAACACTATTATTCCAATCACTGCGGCTTGAATCGCAGTCACCAAAACAGCACCTGCCGCAACATCTTTGGCTATGCCTGCCAAAGGATGATAGTTTGGCTGAGCCATATCTACTACTGTTTCAATGGCCGAATTCATGACTTCCGCGCTAATAACACTGCCAATCGCGAAAATAAGAATCAACCACTCGAACCGCGTAACCTCACTCCACCAAGCAAAGAATAAGACGCTAACACCTGCAACAAGATGAAACTGTACGTGTTTCTGAGTCTTTGCAGTATGTAGCATTCCTCTCCAAGCTTGATTTAAACTTCTCCAAAACCCTGGTTTATGATATATCTCCATTTGCCCCTCCGTTAGAAGTTAAGCTCTTAAACATTACTATATTCTCTCTAACTTCAATTTAGCCATTACCTCTTCTTCCTTGCTGCGCATCTCCTGTTTGTCAATGTCTTCTTCATGATCAAAACCTAATAGATGAAGGGTTCCATGGACAGCTAGGTATACAATCTCCCGTTCAAAGGAATGCCCGTATTCCTCTGCCTGATCTCTAGCTCGTTCAACGGAGATCACGATATCCCCAAGCATTTCATCCTCTACGTCTATGTTTGGTTCTCCCTCCGTCTCTTCTTGTAAAGCAAACGAAAGAACATCCGTTGGACGATCTACCCCACGATACTCAAAATTTAAAGCATGGATACGCTGATTATCCTCTAACATTAAGCTAACTTCCGCCTCTTCCGGTCCCTCTGACAGTCGGATAGTCTCATTAATAGCTTGAGTTAACAAGGCAGCAAGGGGTTCCCTTTGTTCCTGCAAGATCGACTCTTCTTCCCAAGAAATATCTATGATCACACAATGTCAAGCAAACCTCTCCTAATTCAACCGGAGTGAGCCTGCCCTTCCTCCCTTCAATTTTAGAAATTCGTCCTTAAACCTAGTTAAGCTTTAGGGGGAGCTTTTATCTCACCTTCTTGGGAGACCTTGGTCTCTACTATCCCTTCATGGCTCTCTAACAGTTTTTCCTTCTGGGAGCCTTCAGCATTCTCAGTACCCACTTCTCCCTTAACTTTTTTATGCATAGTATTATTACCATTTTCCTTAATACTTGGCATATCCGGATATTCAACCCGAGAGTGAAAAATCCCGCTCAAAACACGGACAAAGGCCATTGCAATCCGATCTAGATCTTGAAATGTTAGATCACATTGATCCAACTGCCCGTCGTTCAGCTTGTCTTTAATAATTTTCCGAACAAAGCCTTCAACTCGCCCGGGCGTTGGTTGTTTCATGGATCGTACGGCCGCTTCCACCGTGTCGGCTAAGGCAACCAAGGCAGCCTCTTTGGTCTGGGGCTTTGGACCTTCATAATGGAACGTTTCCTCGGGCACATTTTCATATTCCTCTAAGGCCTTATGATAAAAGAAACTTACAAGGCTGTCCCCATGATGCTGCGCAATGATTTCTTGGACCTGCAGGGGTAGTTTGTTCTCCTTCGCTAATTCCAACCCATCCTTGACGTGAGAGGTAATAATCAACGAGCTTAGAGTTGGGGCAATCTTGTCATGAGGGTTATCCTGAGTAAATTGATTCTCGATAAAAAAATACGGTCGTTTTAGCTTTCCAATATCATGATACATGGCACCAACTCTGACCAACGTAGCATCGGCCCCCACAACTTCCGCGGCAGCTTCAGCCAGATTACCGACTAAAATACTATGATGGTAGGTTCCCGATGCCTCCAATAACAAGCGCTTCAGTAACGGTCGGTTGGGATCAGATAACTCCAAGAGTCGAACAGAGGAGGTAATATGAAATCCAGATTCAAACCAATGCAAGGCACCTACCGTCAAAAATGAAGACGCTAAGCCATTGACAATCCCTAAAATTAAGCCAACCACCCAAACCGTTAAACGCATGTCTGAAGTTAAGGCAATCCCACTAATAACTAAGACATTAATGGCAGACACAAATATCCCGGCACGTGCCAAATCGGAACGCTGGCTTAAGCGAGACACACTATATACCCCGACAACCCCACCAAAGAGAGCTACAAGGCCTGAATGCAAGCCGAACGAGGTCGAAAGAGCAGGATCTACTAAGGCTGCCACAAAGACCGCTAAAACCACAGAAACCATAATCGCGACATCTACCCCAACTAAAATCGCAACTGTCATAGTCGCCCAAGATACGGGAATCAGCATACCAGACAAGCTATTAAAGTCAGTCCCTAAATTTAAAGCGATCACCCCACGCGCGATGGCCAAATCAAAGATCATAATAAGTCCAATAAGCACGAGACGATTAGTTAAACGAAAAATATCCCGCTTGTATTGAAATAAATACGTTAAAATAACGCCCATTCCAATCAACACAATCAGCGCAATTCCAAAGGTCGACTTCCAAGTATTGTTGCCATTAATGAGTCCGTAAGCAACCAATACCTGGTAAGTTGTCTCATCAACAATTTCACCCGCCCCGACAATTTTTTGGTTAGCTTTATAATGCAGCACTTCCTGTTTTATTAAGGCTTTTGCTGCCGTTCGCAATGCTTCAGTGGTAGATTGATCTATGATCAAGGTTTGTTGTGTCACCTCTTTATCCACAAACCCCTTGAAAAATGCTTTAGCCTCTTCCTTCATCTCAGCCTGTTCAATTTCCAATTTAGTCTGTTCACGAAACGACTCCACCTCTTCACTAGTTCGAGCCCCTGTCTCCAAGTTGCGCGCTCTAGTTAAAATAATGTCTCTACCAGTTTTTTCAGCTACATTTAATTCCGCTGGCACACTCTCAATTAGAGAAGCCAGTACCCCCTCCGGCAAATCCGCGAAAAAGGGAGTTTTCTTGAGTTCGCTGATGAGATCATCGTCTAAGGCTGAACCCTCACGTAATGAGGTAAATGCAGTTCCTAGATCTTTTGTTATTAAAGCTAAATACTCCTCATCCGGCTTATACACCGGTTGAACCGCTTTTGCTGCCTCTTCCTTGTCTCGAGCATACCCTTTTTCATCCACAATTTCCTTAGACCACGGCGCAGTAATGAGTTGAGGACTAGGCTCTCCTACTTCCAACTGTAGAGTAGAGACAAAAATGTTGGAAGATAACAAAATCGTAAATAACAGAAAATACACCACCCCAATAATGGCGCGTAGCCAAGTGGTGTGATGTTTTAGCCAATTCATATGGCCATATAGCTCATCCCAGATCGTTTTGAGCATTTTAATCTTCATACCATCATCCTTACTTCCCAGTGCCCTACCTAAGGCCAAGTGCTCAACTAGGGTAAATAATATCGACACTTTCTTATGGATTGGCATATACCGCCAAATCTTCGAAGGTTTCCACCTCTACTCTAACCCTTTCCGAATCGGAATTGTTAGTAAGAACCTTCACAGTTTCTTCTACAATAGGAACTCCATGGGTAATTTTTTTCTGGACTTCAGCCCTGGCAGTTTGTTCAGCCAGTTGACGAGCTTCAGCAACAGAACGTTCAATGTGTACCTTCTGAAGTTCAATATGATTCACCCTTATACCTTCGACAGGGAAACGCCAATTCCTCCGGAGTTTTAGAGATTGACTGATCACTTCTTTACGGGTTTGCTCAAATGGCGAATTCTGTGTTGTTAGCATTATAACGCGGGAACCAAATTTTATACCCCTTCCCGTGGCAACCCGTCCACTTTCCTCAACTTTATCCTCAACTAAGGGGATTTTTGACTCAGCACTATACCACACTCGTGCCCGGACAAACCCTTTGGCTACGGAAAGCGGAGGAGTCGCTTCTGAACTACTCAGATTATTCCCCTCGGGACTCTCAATTAACACTTGCCCTGCCCGAACAGTTTCTCCCTCATGAACCAAAGGCGTGCCCTCAATTACCATGATTTCCTTAACTATTCCAGCTCGACTAGCAACAAGATTACCCGCCTCATTGGGAATAGAGGGGCGTGTTTTCTCTGAAACTCTGATTTGTATGTTTGTTCCATGACGTTCTATGCCTATCCATGCTGCATCCGGTAGTTGCTCCTGAAGGGTTTTGGCAATTCCGTTTAAATCTAATTCTTTTGAATAAACCCAAGTCTTAAGACCAAGCTTTTCAGCCCGTTCTAACACATCAGGAGCTGTAAGATTCTTATTTCCCGACACAGAGATCGAAAGCACAAGTTGAGACAGCAATGTTAGAACTGTAGCTATGATAACAATGCCAATTAACAGTCCCTTTCTACGCCACCATCGTGCTGCAATAAAAGGCCAGCCATATTTTGCCACAATACTTACCCTTGTATGGGTAAGGCGTGCAGGCTTACGCAAGCGCCGAAAATCCGTGAGCTTAATTTGGGCACGCATTCCTCGCTCAGATTTTTGGGTATGATAAAGAGTAACACCATTTTTTGAAACTAGATTAACGAAACGTGCTAACTGCTCTCCCTGAGCAAGGAAGAGAAGTCGCCCATACCAAAATATTCGCAACCATTCGAACATTACTCTATCTCCCCTCCACCAAACGATAAGGAAGATAATTCCCCTTCGATCTTTAATTCTGTGGCTAAAATGACCTTAAGCACTAACCCCTTACCCCTAAAATAGACATCCCCATCCGCAGTTTCCAACCGTATTTCTTCCTCTGAAAAATTAACAATACTGTCATAATTCTCAACCACTATTTGCCCTCGTCCAGTTATCGTAATTTTAGGACCTTCTCCCACTACATCCGGTGGAAAATCCAAAACTTCTCCGACGCTTGTCTGTATTTTCTTGAACAAAAAAACCCCTCCCTTCTCTGAATATCTATGAAGGGAAAAGCAATAATAGTCCAAGCCTTATATCTAATTATTCGGAGAAACCTATTTAAGGCCAACCTTCAAATTAAAATGGAGCCTGGTTACAGTACTGTAACCAGGCTCCATTTTTAATACTACGAATCAGCTATGCCCCAAGAATTTCCCGTACAATCTGATTGACAAGTTTGCCATCGGCACGGCCTTTTGTCTTAGGGGTTAAAGCCCCCATGACTTTCCCGAGGTCTTTAATGCTTTGCGCCCCCACTGTGGTAACGGTCTCTTGAACGAGTTGGCGAATATCCCCTTCGGAAAGCTGTTGAGGAAGGTAATCCATCAGAACGACCATTTCCTCTTCCAGAGCCTTAACCTTATCGGGGCGATCCGCTTGCCCAAAAACTTCAAGCGCATCCCGACGCAGCTTCATTTCGCGTGCTAATACTTCGATGACTTGATCATCGTTAAATTCAGTCTTCTTGTCGATCTCAGCATTCTTTATAGCAGCCCTGGCCATTCGGATGACGGAAAGTCTTACCTTCCCCTCCTCTTTGGCCTTCATGGCAACCTTCATGTCCTCAATCAAACGATCTTTCAGGGTCAATTCGAGACACTCCTTACTTGAACTTGCGTTTACGTGCAGCTTCAGACTTTTTCTTTCTCTTCACACTTGGTTTTTCATATGCCTCATGCTTACGAGCTTCTGCACTAACCCCTGCCTTTTGACAAGTACGCTTGAACCGGCGGAGTGCGGCATCAAGGGATTCGTTTTTACCAACTTTGACTTCACTCATTGTCTATCCCTCCCTCCACTGGATCATCACAAATATACTTCATTATTATACTGGATGAAATTGTTTGCGTCAAGTAGAGCAATTTTTAGATTGTTCTATAACTAATCACTAAAATCATCCAATTCTCGCGTTTAGGGCCTGCCCCCCAAGCAGATGAAAATGTAGGTGCCCCACGACTTGCCCCCCATCAGTTCCAGTATTGGTAACCACTCTATAGCCAGACTCTGCCACACCAAATTCCTCGGCTAAG
>JADQBO010000475.1 GCA_016278585.1 Desulfosporosinus sp. | reverse complement strand
ATCTGATTTAAAGAAGATTTAGCGATGCGTTTTATGGATGATGAGGAAGTGATTCGTAACACCCATATTTTAAAGGATGGATATATATGGATGGCAAATTTGGCAATTATCGGTAGCTCATCCGTAAACGGGGTTGCGCAATTACATACCAAAATTCTTAAAAATGAAGTATTTAAAGACTACTTTCGAGTTTTTGGGTATAAATTTAATAATAAGACAAATGGTGTTAATCATAGGCGGTTTCTTTTAGCAGCAAATCCCAAATTGTCTCACCTGATTACGGAGGCAATTGGTCCAAACTGGAAGGAAGATGCCGGGGAACTTAAAAAACTTCATGTCTTAAATAATGATGACAGTTTTTTGGAACAGCTTTTTAAGGTAAAACACGAAAATAAATGTCGACTAGCCAAGACGATAAAAACAAACTATGGGCTTATTCTTGACCCCCAGTCAATTTTTGACGTTCAAGTAAAGAGAATTCATGCCTATAAACGTCAATTGCTTAACGTGTTAAAGATTATGTACTTATACAATAAGGGGATCAATGAACCTGAGGCTTTATCGGGTTCACAAACGTTTATTTTCGGAGGAAAAGCCGCACCAGGCTATCACTATGCTAAAACTGTGATTAAGCTTATTAACACTCTTAGCCATAAAATCGAACATGATCCCAGAGTTAATCAAAAACTCAAAGTTGTATTCTTACCCAATTTTAATGTATCGCAAGGAGAATTGATTTATCCAGCAGCAGATATAAGTGAGCAGATTTCTACCGCTAGTAAAGAGGCTTCGGGAACGGGAAATATGAAATTCATGATGAATGGAGCCCTTACTTTGGGAACCTTAGATGGAGCTAATGTTGAAATTAAAGAGGCTGTGGGCGAGGAAAATATATTTATCTTTGGCCTTACTGCTGATCAAGTTTTGGATTACACCCGTTCTGGGCGGTATAAGCCCTGGGATGAATATCATGACAACTCCGATGTTAGAACCTGTGTTGATCAATTAAACAGTGGATTTTTCGATAATATGGGGGAAGAATTTAGGACATTATACGATTCCTTAATGATCTATAACGATGAGTTCTTTATCTTAAAGGATTTTAGTTCATATCTTAAAATGCATGAGAATCTCCAAACCCTTTATCGTTATCAAAAAGATTGGAACCGAATATCTTTGACCAATATTGCGAATTCAGGAATCTTTTCAAGTGATAGAACCATTAGAGAATATTCAGATTGGATATGGAAAATTAGATACCGAACTGTTAATAGTATTTATTCAACTTAAAGTTATTAGTAGTAAATCTTAGGAGGAAGGAAGGGGAGACTATATTTGAAAAAGCAGGAATGTATAGCAATGTTATTGGCTGGCGGACAAGGAAGTAGATTAGGCGGCTTAACTCGTAATCGGGCAAAGCCAGCTGTTTCTTTCTGTGGTAAATATCGAATTATAGATTTTAGTTTGAGTAACTGCACAAACTCAAATATAAATACGGTTGGTGTCCTTATCCAATATAAGCCATTTCTACTTAATTCATATATTGGTTTGGGGTCCGCTTGGGACTTAGATAATCCTTTTGGGGGAGTCCATATTCTACCCCCCTTTCTTGGGGAATTCGAGGGAAGTTGGTATAACGGAACAGCAAATGCCGTGTACCAAAATTATGAGTTCATCGATTACTACGATCCTGATTATGTAATCATTCTTTCAGGAGATCATGTCTATAAAATGGACTATACACTTATGTTAAAGTTCCACAAAGAGAGGAACTCGGAAATAACCCTTGCCACGATTCAAGTTCCTTGGGAAGAAACCTCTCGTTTCGGTATTATAACGGTGGATGAGGAGGCACGGATCACACAATTTACAGAAAAACCTGCTCAATCGGAAAGTAACCTCGCTTCTATGGGTGTCTATATCTTTAACGGGGCCACACTGAAGCAAGCATTAAGGGACGATAAGGGAGATTATTTGTCTCAAAACGACTTTGGTAAAAATATCATTCCTCAGCAGTTAAATCAAGGGAAACGAGTTTATGCTTATAAGTTTGACGGATATTGGCGGGATGTAGGGACTATAGAGAGCTATTATCACGCTAATATGGAGTCCTTAAGGGATGGACACTTTCTTAATATTTTCGATCCAAAGTTTCGAATCTTTTCAAATGAAGATATTTTCCCCCCGCACTTTGTGGGATCTACAGCGGAAATCGATAACAGCCTAATTTGTAACGGCTGTATTGTTCATGGTAAAGTCAGCAATTCAATCTTAGCACCTGGGGTTTATGTGGGCGAAAGAGTAGAAATCAGGGATTCTATTGTATTACCTTATGTAAAAGTACACGAAGGGTCATTCATTCAGCGGACGATTATCGGTGAAAACGCAGAAATCATGAGTCACTGTAGTATTGGTGCTGAGGGGAACATCGCTCCTGATCAAGAAGGGATAACAGTCATTGAGGATTATCATCTAATTCCTGAAGGGACTGTTATTAATGCTGGTATGAATGTCTACAGAAGTCGGTCGATTTGAAAGGAGGGAAAATGATGTCAAACGCTATAGGAATAATTTTTGCAAATAGCGGATCTGACAACTTGCAAGGGCTTGCCTTAGAAAGACCAATCGCTGCTGTTCCCTTTGGAGGAAGATATCGAATTCTCGATTTTGCATTATCAAGCATGGTTAACTCTGGGATAAGGACGATTGGATTAGTAACACCACACCAATATAGACCGCTCTTAGATCACTTAGGAGCTGGAAAGGACTGGTTCCTAGAGCGAAAAGGTGGAGGGTTGTTTATATTACCCGGAGTCATGCATAGTTTGGCAGGGAATAACCATACGTTTTGCATTAAGGATTTACAAAACAATGTGGAATATTTACAAAAAGATTATGTAGAAGATGTAGTGATTAGCAGTGGCGATCAAATCTTTAATATCAATTTTAAAGATGCCTTAGAAATCCACAAGGACAAGCATGCAGATGTCACCTTGATATATAAAGCTGCTAATGACCTGGATGCTCCAAACAGCGATCTATTCCTTGAGCTGGATAGGGATAATAAAGTATCTCAAATTCAAAATAAAAACACGCTTAAAAGGTTTGAGCCTGGTCAATCTCATTTTGTGAATATCTTAATAATTCGGCGTCAACTTTTATTAGAAATTGTCGAGAAGTATAGTTCCTTTGGGTGTCTTGATTTAATGACTATTATATCAGCGAATTTAGGAGTTCTCGGAATTTTTGGCAGTCTTACAAGTTCATTAATTGAAACGATACGTACCGTAAACGATTACTTTAACCGCAGCATGGATCTTCTCCATCTAAACGTTAGAAAACAATTATGGTTGGGGGTTGATCGCACACATACAAAAATTGTGGATAATCCTCCCACCAAATACACTAAACAAGCGAAAGTCAGTAATTCATTAATTGCCAGCGGGTGTTCAATTGCAGGGGAAGTTGTAAATTCGATTGTTTTTCGTGGAGTCATTCTTGAGCAAGGGTGTAGAATTCAAAATAGTATTATTTTGCCAAAATGCCATATTTGTCAAAATGCTCAAACAGACTATACAATTCTCGACAAATCTGTAAAGGTTCACGGAGAAAATGTCTTAAAAGGAAGTGTGAATCATCCTTTAGTTGTCCTCAAGAGAACAGTGATTTAATTGAAAGGTGGTAGAGTATGAAACTCGTCTTTGTGACTGCAGAAGCGGAGCCCTTTGCTAAAACAGGTGGTTTAGGGGAAGTAACTGGCTCGTTAGCTGCCTTCTTACATAAAATAGGTATTGATGTACGTATCATAATGCCGAAGTATAGTAGCATTTCAGAAGATTATCAAAGCGAGTTTAAACATCTGGCTCGTTTCGATGTTCCTGTTGCTTGGCGAAAACAATATTGTGGCTTGGAAGAAATGGTTTACCAGGGGATACCTTATTATTTTATTGACAACGAGTACTATTTTACTCGTCCGCGTGTCTATGGGGAATATGATGATGCAGAGAGATTTACTTTTTTTTCTCGAGCAGCTCTTGAAAGTTTAATTCATATACCGGGATTCAAACCAGATATTATCCATTGTCATGACTGGCATACGGCCTTAATTCCACTCATGCTTAAAACCTTTTATAGTCGCGAGCCCCTTTATTATCCCCTTAAAACAGTTTTTACGATTCACAACCTAAAATACCAAGGGGTTTTCCCTAAAGAGGTTCTTAGCAATATTGTGGGGCTTGGAATGGATTTTTATAATGAAAGTAATCTAGAGTTTTATGACGGGATTAATTTTATGAAGGGTGCCTTGGCTTATTCAGATATGATTACGACGGTGAGTCCTACGTATGCCGAGGAGATACAAAATCCCTTTTACGGAGAACGTCTTGATGGAGTGTTAAGGAAAAAAAAGGAGCTACTTAGGGGTATCCTTAATGGCATTGATTATAAGGTCTATGATCCATTGAACGACCCTTATCTAATTATGCCCTATAATAATTTTACAATTGCTAAAGAGGAAAATAAAAAGCACTTGCAAAATATTTTGTGCCTTCCAATTAGGGGAGACATAGCTGTTATCGGGATGGTAAGCCGACTCGTAGACCAGAAAGGGTTGGACCTTCTGGCCCATATTCTAGATGAAATACTGGACCTTGATATTCAAATGGTTGTCCTGGGTACAGGAGAGAATCAATATGAAGAAATGTTACGTTATTTTGCCTCTAAATATTCAGAGAAATTGGCTATTAGGTTAGAATTTTCTAATCAGTTAGCACATCTGATCTATGCTGGAGCGGACATGTTTCTAATGCCCTCGCGTTTTGAACCATGTGGTATAGCCCAAATGATTGCTATGCGCTACGGTACTGTTCCGATTGTACGGGAAACTGGAGGGTTGAAGGATACCATCATACCCTTTAATGATATTACCAAAATAGGCAATGGATTTAGCTTTGTAAATTATAATGCTCACGAATTATTATTTATGATAAAACGAGCTTTAACTATATTTCAGAACGATAAGCCTGCCTGGAACAATATTGTACAATCGGCTTTCAAGAGTAACTTTAGCTGGAACAGATCGGCAAATGAGTACCTTAAAATTTATAAGTCGTTATTGCAAATTTCCTAGTACTTATGTTGCCCGTTAGGAATGCTTAATTCACTGTAATTACAAGGGGAATTTGACATTTGAACTATTTAATACAATAATAGGCTAAATAGATCTAATTTTTAGACCCCACGTATAAGTGAAAGTAGATTCTCGTATTATAGTTTGGGAATTGGGGAGAGAATTTGAAAAAGATTCTGGGGATTTTTCTTAAAGGCCTATTAGTATTAACTCCAATAACAATTACCTTCTACATTTTGTATAACATGTTTTTATTAACCGATGGATTATTTAAAGGCTTACTGGAGCGAGGGGGCTTATATTTTCCTGGGCTCGGGGTGATCGTAACACTTGCTGTGATTTTCTTAGTAGGATTGCTCGCTTCTAACTGGCTAACGAACAAATTTCTAGATTACTTGGATAAGCTCTTTACAAAAGTTCCGCTCCTTGGTAGTATCTATAGAATTATTAAAGATACCGTTAATTCTTTTTCTGCTAATAAAAAAGGCTTTTCTCGATTAGTCATGGTTAACATGAATAGTGAACTCAAACTTTTAGGATTCCTTACGAATGATGAAGAGAGTACCTTTATTCCTAAGGGCTATGTAGCAGTCTACCTAATGCAATCAATGCAATGGGCTGGAAATCTAGTCCTTGTACCAAAAGAACAAGTTGAATTGCTCGAAGTCTCCTCTGAAGAAGGCTTGAAATTTATTGCTTCTGCTGGACTTCTTAATAAAAAGTAACGTATAGTGGATGTTCAAGAGGTCGTTTTAAGATTAAACTATTAAAGAAAACTTGGCTGGGCCCACACGAAGACACTGTCTTCGCACGTATTAGCCTTTCTTGCAGTATATAACGAAAGTTTATGCTTTCTGACAGTATGAAAAAAGAATAAGGCTTGCCCTCTTGGACAAGCCTTATTCTTTATCTTAGGGAAACTACCATTAACTAAGTTTTAATTACTCAGGGAGAAATGTTGCACAGTCTGTCATGTCGGTGCTTCTGGCATCACGAGGTTGAACTTCAATTTTGTCCGCATAACAATAGTCTCCTGATCCATAATAATGGCAGGTGTTAACGACGCATTTTATACCGCCATTAGGCTGAGGCATTTTGTTGGCTCGTCCTGTCATCTTAAATTCCTCCTAAATAGTTTTTTTATTTATTCGGTTAAAAAGGTGGCACAGTCTGTCATTTCAGTGCTGCTAGCATTACGAGGTTCAACTTCGATCTTTTCCGCATGACAATGGTCGCCAGAGCCATAATAATGGCAGGTATTGACTACGCATTTAATGCCTTGATTTGGTTGGGGCATTTTGTTAATGTGTCCTGACATGTAAACTCCTCCTTTATTAAATTCAAATTTATTGTTTCCAGATTGTTTTATTATATGCATTTTTTTTATGAACTAAGGTTATAACCTGCAATAATGGAACTCATTCATGGGCAACCTCCATTAGATAAGGTTAAAGTTAAAACGCAGCTTCGTAAAGGAGTCATACAACGATGGATATGGACAAGCTAGGGGAAAAAACGTTAGCCCTTTATAGGTCAAAGGCCAATGAATATCTTAGGAATAAGAAAAAATCATCAGCACTTCTCAATGAGGCCTTGCAAAAAGCCGCGACTAATCGAAGTGCCTTAGGTGAAACCTGGGAGAAGTTACAACTACTATTTGGAGTCCTTAGAGATTGGATTAACGGTAACTATAAGGAAATGCCTAAACGCTCACTCCTGTTGGTTATCTTAGGAATCGTTTACTTCGTTTCTCCTTTGGATGGAATCTTCGATTATATTCCTTTTGCTGGGTTAGTAGATGATGCAGCAATTGCTGGCTTTGTGATTTCTCAAGTTAGTGTTGACTTAGAAAGATATAAACTTTGGAAAAAGAACCAAGAATCTGACATCGAGCAACTCTGAGGCAAAAGAAATTAGTCTTTGGATAGGTAAGAATCTCAGTTGTCCAGAAATTAATCTTGTAATCTTACGCTGTTTGCATTAAAATAACAGATAACTTAATAGTTCGTTTGTTACAGGTGCCCTTTGAGGGAGAATAGGGAACTGGGTGAGAATCCCAGACGGACCCACCACTGTAAAGAGGAGACTTATGCATTGCCACTGGGGAATCCGGGAAGGCGCATAGAGTTGATGATTCTAAGTCAGGAGACCTGCCTGTGACTTATTTAGACATGAATTAAGGTAAGGTTCATGGTCGATTTACGTTTTCAATTTATTTCATTGAAAATGGGGATTAGACTGTGAACCTTTTATTTGCCTTTGTCCGGAAAGGAGGTGAAACGATGGGATATCTCGGTCGAGATGTTGAAGTAGTTTCAATAAATAAAGAACAATATCTAGTGGCTTCCTGTGATTCCTGTGGCTCAATTGGAATGAAGGAATTAGATGACTATAAAATTTCTTGGGCTATCACTGGTAGATTAACAACTCGAGTGACGATATTTGAGGTCCTTTCATCAGGGGCTGTGCCTAAGATGTTGACCGTAGCAATTTCCAATGAACCTTATCCGACAGGGGAGGCTATTATCGAGGGGGTGAAAGAAGAGTTATATTACGCCGGTTTATTGGCCTTACCTATAGGGATCAGTACGGAAAAGAACATGCTCACGAAGCAGACCGGGCTTGGAATCAGTGCAATTGGTGTAGCTGATAAGAACCAATTGCGCATAGGGACTGCTCAACCAGGCGATCAAATTTATTGTTTAGGATTACCAAAAGTAGGTAGCGAACTTAATAATCCGGAGGACTCGGAGATTGTTCAGATTAAGCATATTCAAGTTCTCATAGGTATCGGGGGTGTTCATGACATAATTCCCGTTGGGTCAAGAGGGATTCGCAGGGAAGCAGAACTACTTGCTTCCACCGTATATACCCGACTGGACCTTGATCCTGCTTGTTTTCTGGATTTGGATAAATCAGCTGGACCTTCCACCTGTCTTCTAGTTTCCTGTTCGCCAAAATCGTCTGAGGACTTTGCTAATCTTTTCTTATCAAGGTTTCCTAGATTGCCGGTCATCAAAGTCGGTAAACTATTCAAAATTTAAGGAGGAATATTCTATGAATCATTTAGGAACAGAACAAAAAGACTTAAAACTCTCTCCTTGGAATGTTAAAAGACTATCAATAATGGCCATTTTTATTGCCCTAAGTGCCGTGGGAGCGCTTATTAAGATTCCAAGTCCGGTTGGAACTATTGGGATGGATTCAGCACCTGGATTTTTCAGTGCACTAGCCTTTGGTGGGCTAACAGGGGCGATCGTGATTGCCTTTGGACACTTGTTAACGGCAGCAGTGATCGGATTTCCTATGACGATTCCGATCCATTTATACATTGCTTTACAAATGGCATTATGGGCTTTGGCCTATCGTTGGGTGAATGAGAAACTTGGTTTGGTCCCTGCAGTCATCGTCGGAATTCTTCTCAATGGCATTATATCCTCCTTTGCAATGCTTCCAATTATGGGTATGGGAGGAGTTCTGGGCTTGATGCCTTTTCTTGTCGTAGGTGCCGCGCTTAACGTCATTATTTCGGCAGTTGCCTACAAAGCTATCAAAGGAAGTAGGCTCATTTAGGTGATGAGGTGAAAACCGTGGAAACCGAAACGATCATAAAACACGCAATAAATGCCATCGAACTGAATCAGATTTCTTATAGGTATCCGAATGCTTCGGAACCTAGTTTAAAGAATATAAGCTTAACGGTGAAAAGAGGAAAATTCGTCCTCTTAATGGGGTCCACTGGGGCAGGCAAAACCACCTTGAGTTTATGTCTAAACGGCCTGATTCCGCAACTTTTAGAGGGAAACTTAACCGGAAAGATAAGCGTAGCAGGAAAGGACGTTGGGAAGACGGCAGTACAGTCGTTATCCAAGGTTCTTGGACTTGTCTTGCAGGATCCAGAGACTCAAATTATAGGTCGAACTGTCGAAGAAGATACATCATTCGGCCCCCGCAATTTTTTGGTTCCAGGTGACGAGATTGAACAGAACGTTAATCAAACTCTAGAAAAAGTCCGGCTTAAAGGATATAACCAGCGATTGACGGAGGAGCTCTCAGGTGGTGAAAAACAACGCTTAGCAATTGCTGGTGTCCTTGTGATGGAGCCTCAAATATTGGTGCTAGATGAACCTACTTCAGAACTCGATCCCATTGGGCGATCAGAAATTTACGAAACCTTGGATGATTTGCGGCGAAAAAAGGATCTGACCATATTGTTAGCCGAACACTCCAGCGAAGAACTGATTCATAAACTTGATGAGGTCGTTGTACTTAATCAGGGGGAAGTAGCTTGGAGAGGAGTTCCGACTGAACTCTTTCGCAATCTCCCCCTCTTGCGTCAGTGGGGGATTAAGCCCTTACCCGTTAGTCAGATTGGATGGAATTTCTACGAAAAAGGCTGGATTTCGTTTGATAAAATCCCTTTAGATATCCCGTCTGCGGAAGGACTAATTCGAGAGTTGTTACCTAAGTACGGACATTCCCGGGGGTATGTGCATGGGCGAGAGCCAGGGCTGGGACAGAGAAAGAATCTCCTATTCGAGCAGGAGGAACAACTGCCCGAAGGAGAAATCGCAGTTCAGGTTAGTGATCTAATGTTTAAGTATTATTCAGGCCAGACTGCATTACAAAGAGTTAATTTGACGATTCGATCTGGAGAGTTCGTGGCTTTAATCGGACAAAACGGTGCTGGAAAAACCACCTTAGCTAAGCATTTCAATGGACTGTTGAAACCAACCAGTGGAGAGGTTACCGTTGAAGGTTTGAATACCTTACAGTATGATACGTCTGATTTGTCAAAAACCATTGGGTATGTTTTTCAAAATCCTGATCACCAAATTTTCTCTGCAACTGTCGAGAAAGAATTAGAATTTGGACTTAAAAATGCGGGCTTTAAAGGGAAAGAAATCAAAGAACGAGTCGATCAAGTCTTGCAGGTTACTGATTTAGAAAAGTACCGACATGTCCATCCATTTAGTTTGGGTAAAGGGGAACGGCAGATGATTGCCGTGGCTTCGATTCTTGTCTTAAAGCCTAAAGTCCTAATCATTGATGAGCCAACCACCGGCTCAGATTGGTCGGGAGTTCAGACAATGATGGCTTTAATAGGTAAACTCCACACAGCAGGAACTACTATTATAATGATTAGTCATGATATGGACTTAGTTGCTCAATATGCTGAAAGGGTTATTGTCTTGAAAGACGGTGGTATTTTGTTGGATGGTACCCCTCAAGATGTTTTTTCGGACCAACAAGTACTTCTCAAATCTGCCATTGTTCCTCCACAACTTTGTAGACTCTCCTCGCAATTAAAGGATATTCTAGCTCATCAAACCTTTATAGATTCAAGTGAGTTTATAGCGATGTTTGAAGGTGAGGAGAAGATGGAATGTTTATAGACT
>JADQBO010000006.1 GCA_016278585.1 Desulfosporosinus sp. | reverse complement strand
CTTCAGATTTACAACACGCGTACGGTAGTTATTGGCTCCATACCCACTGGAACGGGTAAACGTGTTATCGGTGGAATAATAAACTTTTGTGCCATCGTTAGATAGGGTAGGTTTTTTAATCTCAGCAATGGAATTCGTCCAATCATCTCCCCGGTCAACTGATTGAGAGAGTAATTTCTTCTCTCCCTTCGTATAGTTCATGGACAGATAATAGACCGGGACTCCTTTAACTACCTCTCTGGATTTATCCCTTTCAACAAGAAGCTCAAAATCTTTGCCGCCAGGAAAGGATGCTACTTCAATTCGACTATCATCTTTACTAGCCGAAGCAGTTTGGGTGGTGCTTGAAGATGAATCTTCTTGACCGTTAGCCTCTTGTTGATCTCCCTTTTGGGTTTCTGCTTCCATCTCTGCATTTATTTCTGCCCGTAACTCTTCCTCTGACTTTTGACCAGAGGCTTGTTGGGAACAGCCTGCTAAAGCTACTACCATAAGGATCATACAAATCATCGCGACTACTTTCTTCATGAAATTCCCTCTCTTTCTGCATCTCTTCTATATCAGATTAAAACGGTACAGTCTCTATATCGCTGTCTAGGCCTATTCCCTGGTCCACTCACTTCTATGTAATTGACGATGACTTTTCATAGTCCGTTATTGGCTTATAATTTCGATCAGTTCCCAGTTTCCGCCGGCCTGACCCGGAATTATACAAGAGAATTGCAAATCTTTTGCTCTTACTACCATCGGGATCGTTGATCCCGGTTCATTTTTTAGTTTGTTATACGTTACTTCTCCCAGCTGTTGAACTAAGATGTTCTGCGGTCTAAAGCCCATGGGCCAAGCAAAAGGATTTATGGTCCGAAATTCATCACTTAATTTTATTTCTGTTGGAAACTTGCTTTCATCCACTGTGAAAATAACACCCTGATCAAACTCGCTGTATTCCAGTGTCCCCGCTAACGTAAATTCCCCTGCCAAAGTTAAATCAAGATTAGCATCATATTGATTAGCGTTAAAGGAAATTTTCTGGATTGTTCCGCCCGCAAATGTTGAGCCGACTTTCAAGTCCTTGATATCAACCACACCTTGAGATTGGGAAGCATCCTGGGATTTCACATCATTTTGCTGATTTGCTTGTTCGTTTGCTTGTTCTTTTTCTTTTGCAGCCTCAAGTTCAGCTCTAATTTCTTCCTTTAATTTGGCTTCTGCCTCAAGTTCAGCTCTAATTTCTTCCCTCAACTCATCTTCACTTTTTGCTGTTCCATTGACACTGCAGCCTGCAACAACGACAGCAAATACCATTATTAATAGTAGATATAGCAGCCTTCTCATAACCAAGCCCCCCGATTTTTTTTGCATTAATCCTTTACAAATAGCTAGCTATTCAGTTTTGAGCAGCTATTTTCTTTATGCACCTACATATATACCATATTTTCTATGATTATTTTAGAAACTCTAACCAATTTGTTAGATTTCAATCCTCACATTGGTTCCCTCATTCACCTGGGATTTAATCCATATATTTCCATTCAGTTCTTCGACAATGCTTTTTATGACCGCCAGGCCTAGTCCCAGCCCTGTTTTGCTGCGGGACTTATCCGCTCGGTAAAAAGGAATACAGGCTTTGCTGATTTCTTCTGCCGTCATACCGATGCCGGTATCTGAAACGGTAATGGTTACTTTCTTTTTCACTTTTTTGTATTCCAGGGTTACCCTGCCGGTTGCTTTGCTATATTTAAAGGCATTGTCTACAAGATTATAAATCATGCGATCAAACCAGATGGGGTCTATTGGCAAAAGAGCGTCCTCCGCATCAACTATGACATCAAAAGCTATGTTGTGATCATAGTCTGCAAAATTCTTCTGCAATTTTTTAAAGGTCTCTTTCACACTGGTATTGAATTTGCTGTCAATATAATTGCTCTTGGAGAGGTATGTGCTCAGTGAACCAATCATCCTTTCTAAATCCTTTATGGCTCTGTTTGTTGAAAGCTGTATGTTATTACGCTTGGCCTCCGTACTGAAACCTTCGGCGGCCATTTCCGTATTAAGCTTGATGACCGAGAGGGGTATTTTGAAATCATGGCTTACCCCTCTCAGCAAGTCAACGGAAACATTATGATCGAACTTTTTAGACACAATGATAAAATGATAGCCCGCATACACCAGGATAAAAGTAGCAAAAACAGCCTGATAGATCTGTTCATAAAACACGCTCAGCCAATGTGTTTCACCCATATCGGCAAATGAAACAAAAGAATACAACACTCCTAAAAATATAATCGAGACAATAGCCTCCACACTATGCTTTTTTAGCAGGTCATACATTTTAACCATCAATATGGCTATGAGTATAAATTCGTTGATTTCCAGGAAAAGGATCGCTAACAAAACTAACCCATAACAGATCAGCTTTTCTTTTCTTTTCAATACATTAAACCCTATAAATGCCAGAGCTGCCAGAGCACCCTTAATGCTTATCTCGAAATAAAAAAGGCTTAGCAGTAGAAAAATACCCAGGCTCAGAAAATACAGATCTTTTTTTCTAACTCCCAAAAACAAGGCAATCATTGAAGCCAGCACCACCATGGAGGTTAGGACTGTTTTTACAATATAAATATGGATGAGAAAATCGTCTATCGCCTTTTGCCCGCCGATAAATAAGCAGAACTTGTCGTTTTTCTCGCTGGGCACAATTTCAAATTTGATTTTGCATGTATTGGCTTCATTATAATCATTTTTATTTATTTCCGCTTTCATATACAATTTCTTGGTATACCCTTCTAAAAAGGGGTTCATATTCTGGGAAACCAGTTCATTGTTTTTAAAAAAGCTTATAGGTGTAACAACCCCGGTCTTCAAAACTGAAAGAGGGGTTTTGTCTGGGGAAATGATATTAGTCCTGCTGGTGTAAAAGTCCAGGATATAGACTTGTTCAGGATTCATATCCTCCGTGTGCAGTTGGGTCCCGCCCACAATCTTATTCTCAATGATGCTGTCTTCAAGAACGAGAAATCCTGTTCTTGAAAGGATAATCACTATGGCCATCATGCAGACCCATTTTACAAAAGCATTCACGATTGTCTCCTATTTCATGACCGACATTCTATAGCCTTTTCCGTATTCATTTTCAATGATGATGTTTTCGCTGCCTGCATCGGCCAGATTTTTTCTCAGCCTGCCAACCATCGTATGTATTCTAAAGCTCATACTTTTTCCCATACCCTCTACGTTAATAAGCTCATTTTTATCCAGGATTTCTCCCGCTTGATACTTGTCGTAAAGCCTCTTTAATACTGTCATCTGACTGTGCTGCAGGATAATTGTATTATTTTGGCAGCTTAACTCCAGATTTTCCATATTAAATGTAATATCACCCACCGTAAAGATGAACTCACTTTTTCTGATTCTCTTTTTCATTGCTTTTAGCTTATACCGCAGATCAAAAAGAGTCATGGGCTTGATTAAATAATCATCCGCTCCCTTTTCATAAGCAATTCTTCTGGTCTCTTCTTCTTCCAGAGCCGATATGACAATGATGACGGGGTCTCCATTTGCTTTTAGAAAATCAATGAACTCATAACCCATCATATCCGGAAGCATCATGTCAAGCAGGATAATATCCGGCCTTTGCTTATAGGATTGCTCCTTGGCCGTCCTTCCGTCATAGGCCGCAATCACTTCGAACCGGTCATCCTCCAGAGCATTCTTGAGAGTCTCCTGCAGGCTGTCATTGTCTTCTACTATTAATACTTTCAAAAGAAACCACCTCGATATTCATGTGCGTGTGTAAATATTTGCCGCTTATGTAATCAATCCTTTTACTTTTCATAAGGTCATACTGGCTTCTGGAATCAACATCCGCAACCATAATTTTTTTGCCTAATGCTTTTCCCAGGTATATCACATGTTCCAGCATTTCTTCATATAGTTCGTTCTCACCAAGGTTAAGCAGATAATTACTGTCGATACAAACGATATCATAGGGCAATTCTTCGCTTTCAATAATACCTGGTAGGTTTCCTCCAAAGTTTTTCATCAGAAATTGGACTGTTTGGCTTCGCACCTGGGTTAAAAGCTCCAGATTGCGCTCCTGAATGCTGCTGTCTATTTTTAACACCAGCACCGATTGCTGAAGCACCTGGGTTAGCTCTGTCACCCAGGATAAGAATCCTTCGTTGGCAATGGTTTCTTCCGACAGATCAACATGTACCCGTACTGCCTTACCTTGTTTTTCCCAATCCGCCAGGTGCTTGATGATGAGCTTGATGGCAGTCCGGTCGACTTGACTGACAAGACCCAGTCTTTTCACTGCTGCATTGAAATTCCTGCCACCCAGATAGCCGAATTCTTCCATGCAGAGTGTACTGTAAGTATCCAGGGCAAACACATCTCCGCTCATATCATAGACATGTCTATAAAACATCTCCAGCTTTTCATTCATGACCATACCGATAAATTCTGTGTCAAAATTAATTTTATCACGATATCTGCTGTAAACTTCGTAGCTATAACGAACAGCCCTCTCTTCCCTTTCTGAAAAATATATTGCTATATCCAGGCACTCTAGGATACCGTCGAGATCCTTCACATCCGCCAATTCACTCATGAACCCTACATATGCGCTTAAGCGGCAGATCATATCGTGAATCAAAATCTTTTCGCCAAAAACCAACCTTAAATCATCCGCAAAGGCTTCTGACTCGTTCTGCGCTATGCTGCGTTTTCTCAGCAGAAACTGTTCTTTATCGACCAAGGCAAACAAATCTTCCCGGTCAACACGTTCACCAACAGCACTTACCGTTGCTTCCATGGCTTTGTCGTAGACTGCCTGACCGTACCTTTCCTTGAGTTTGTGGAATTCCTTCAGGTTCAATAAGTAAAATGTATAGTTTTGAATATCTTTACCAATTTTTCTCTCCAGCCAGATTCGGTTTCCAACCCCTGTAGCAGAATCAAAGTACATTAATTTCAGCTCGGCTTTTCTTTTCTTGATGAACCAGGGGATAATCGAGGATATCCCCAGTAAAAAAACAATACCAACCAAAGCAATGTCCGGTGAAATCTTATCCGGCTTAGATTCTGAAAAACGAGCTGCCTCCTCCATTAAAATGCTGTTCATATCAATGACAGCCAGACATTTATTGATAATTTCAATCAATGTATCATTATTTTCATTCTTCGTCATCAAATAGTTTAATTTTTTGTCCAGCATCCCCCTGTTTGTCAATTGGTCAAATTGCAGTATATACAGATCTGCAATGATACGGGGCAAGAGAATATAATCCAGTTCCCCTTTTTCCGCCAAATCAAGCAAGTCCATCACACGATTGCTTTGATAAAGGTCAATACCGGGCATTTGCTTGATCAAAATGTCTATCTCCGGATCTTGTTCAAGCAGACCGACGCGGTAAGGTTCCAGATCATATATTTCCCGGATGAAGGCCGCTCCGCGCTTTCCCACTACCGAAAGGGAATGGCTGAACACATAATTTGAATAGATTGAATCAAGGTCACCGGAGCTTGCAACTGGAATTAAGTCTATGTTGTCATTTTCCATCAGCTTGTCATAGCTGTCAAAAACATATTCGAATTGAATATCGGTCAAAAAGCTTATTTTATCAAAGATATTGGGGATAATCCCCTGCTTTGTGTAGTCCTTTTCATACCCATAAAATGAATAACCATTAATGAGTCCCACGGTAACCGTTGACCTAGCGGCCATATAAGCCGTTTCCGCCTCATTAAACCGTAATTTTTGCCTTTCTAGTTCAAAGCTGATAGCTTTTTGCACGGCATCTCCCCACCCAATTTTAATTAGGTGGTCAACCCCCTTGGAAATGATGCTGTAAAGCTCGGGGTAATCCTTATGGACACCAATATAATTATTTTCTAATGAGATAGTCGGAATGTTAAAATAGTAAAATTGACTCATATTATCATCAAAGTTTTTTGTAGAAAGGAATCCGTTAATTTCTCCCTTTCTCAGTCCCGCTGCCATAGAATCTATATCATCATAAAAGACGGTCTGAAAGGATATACCTGGATATTTTTCCATAAAATTATCCAGGAGCCTGACCCTTTTAATCACACCGATGTTCTTTCCTGAAATATCCTTATAATTGTAGATGGGTGTATGTATATTGGAATAAAGACCTGAGCTGATCCCTGTGAAGGACTGGGTAAAATTCAGATATTTCATTCTGTCGGCAGTCACATTCATAGCGGAGGACATGGGCAATTTTCCTGTTTTGAGGAGTACCATATTATTTTCCCAAGTGTCGTAGAAAGGTACAATTTTCAAACCGGTTTTGGAAGATAAAATGCTACAGAGCTTTTGGGCAAAAATCCTCTCTCCTACGGAATCATAATAGCCCATAAATAGTATTTCATTTTTGTTCCCCTTAATCCAATCCTGCTCTTCGGTACTGAACCTGACTTCATTCCGGTTGTAAAGAAAACTATAAACAGCAGCAAATAAGAGCACAACGAAAACAATAGCCGCAGCTGAAGCAATGACCTTCCTGCTCATTTTTCCCCTCCCGCCGAAACAAATCCAGGTTAAGTGAATGAAGCCCTTTTCATCTGGTCTGTCTGAAAAGGGCCCGGCTTAACTTAGTCAAACATAGCATAACCTGTAAAGCTTTCAGGTGAGAAGTCCTTCAGGCTATACCATCCCTTGGCACCGTCACCCGTAGCCATCCCTACCCATTCCTTATTATCGGTTGCAGTAAGATGAACTATCTCACCAGCTTTAACGATAAAACTGGCAGCGTTTACATCCTTGAATTCATGCAACTTAATATCTCTCGCTGTGGTAAGGTCACTTTTTGTTCTATAATCCACATCATATTTTTCTGTAGTATCAAGTAAACGGACATAGGTAGTATAATAAACATTTAGACTTCTCCCAAACCAGGTCTGACCCATTACCTGCAGTCTTACAGGAGCGTCTATCCCTTCATTTTCCAGAAGAACAGCTTTGTAGTTAAAGTCGTCCATATCATTTTCATTGTACTGATCAGGAGGTACGATTTCTGCCGTCACAGAACCCACACTCACAAAGCTTTTTTCTCCTATTCCCATAGGGTCGACTATTGAGTAAAGCTCAGTCACTAAATCGAAGCTGGGACCATAATCTAAAATTCCGATCATATTCATTTTATTGTCATATTTGTCGCTAAATTTTAAAATAACAAAATAATCATCTTCCAAACTGGCTCCGGAGATATCCACATCCTTATAACCGTCAATTGATAAGATGGCTTGCCCATAATCCAATTTATCGCTTTTGGTCGTGTATTTTATCTTTTCTTGGGTTCCGTCCCCATCAATGTCGAAACTGACCGTCTCATTGGTTCTATATTTATAATAATTAACTCCATTGGATTCAATCAGGGTATCTTTAGAAACACCTGGAGCCGTTGATGTGGTGTCGGCTTTAGTATCTTGCTTAGGTTCAGGGGTTTCCTGTAAATTTTTGCTCTGCTGGGTTTGAATTTCTTTGCTTTCTTCCTGCTTCTTTTTCTTTTCAGCTTCCACTTCAACCTTGGCCTGTGCCCTCAATTCTTCTTCCTTTTGCTGTTCGGCTTTCATTTCAGCTTTCATTTCAGCTTTTATTTCTTCCTTCAGCTCATCTTCACTTTTTACTGTTTCATTAGCACCGCAGCCTGCAGCAAGACCGATAGTAAATACCATTATTAACAATAGATATAGCAACCTTCTCATAACCAAGCTTCGCCCCCTAGCTAATTTTTGTTCACCTAATTTCAAACCAACACCAAACCGTTCATGATGTCCTTATAATGGCCTTCCTAAAATCTTTCGAGCTATTTTAAAACCAATTATTATCTATAATGAAATACTAAGATAACACTTTTCTAAATATTATGTATAAAATCTTACCAATTTGTTAGATCCCGAAGAAAACAAAAAGGAAGCTTTGACCTAAATTAGCTTCCTATTTTTTGAAATCGTCGCCATTCAATACTTCCAACTTAATTTTTTGTATAGGTTGTTTTCGACATAATTGCTTAAATTTCCTTTTTATTTAATGATTTTCCCAAATGAAAAGCATATTTTTTAAACTTTATAGATTCTCAGAAGTTTCAGTCTTATTGTAAACATATGTAACAGCCTAAAAATAAGGTACTATCTCTTAAATGAACTAAAAGACAGTACCCCAACTTTATTTTACACGTATTCCTTCTATGCCTTGATGTATAAGGCTTAAAAAGCAATGTCTATCCTATTTCCCTGGATGTCTTACCGCCGCCTGTGCTGCAGCTAACAAAATAGTGTAATCGCCTTTTTTCACATTATGGAACACTTTATGAAAGTAATGATTTTTATAGCCATTCTGACTAACTGCACAAAATATAAACATTACGACTGTCTTATATTTACAGATAGTAAGGCAGTCTTAATTATTCACTGTAGTGTTGTCTTGTTAGTCAGCTTTAGAATTCGACGGATTAGATGTCCAGTAAACTCATGTACTATGTCGCTGCTGAACAGATCATTCTCCTCTCTGAAGCGGATTCTCCGAGTTCACCTTTTGCATTTTAGAAATATGATTAGCTGAAAAAGTCATATAGCATAATCCATAACCTAAAGCTGAGAAACAGATGGCTGCTATCAAGAAATCCAGTTCTCCCATACGAACCCCTCCCTTTTATTTGAATAGGCTATCTGTTATCATCTTCATCATTTTTCGCAGAGCTAATACTTTAGCTACGTATTACTTTAATATATCCTTAACTACTTCTTCAGGAATCACAAACTCAGGGCTTCCGGATGATCCAGGAGCAACCTCATATTTATCAAAGCAGATTACTATCCTGCCGTCATTATTGATATAAAAATTCTGGTTTTCATTAATGCCTTTAAATGCTCCAAATGTAGGATCATCTACCCAATAGGTATTTTCACCTTTCTCATACTGTCTTTTCATTTCGGCTGTAATATACTCGCTAAGCTTTTTAATATAATCAGAATTCTTCTTAAAGAGCGATGGTAATGTAAGCAAAGTTTTTGTTTTCTTATCTAAGCTATAGAACTTATGTGTTGTCGATGATGAACCAACGGTATTTGTCATATAAACATCAATTGCAAGAATGTTTTCATTATCCGTTTTAACGATATATCCAGAGTCAATGCCTAAATGAACTTCTTCTCCCGGAAATTGTTTTTTAAGTTCCTTAATATCGCTTTCGAAGGCTAAAATGAGGGCATTTGAGTTATCCTTGAAATCCTTATTGAGTTTATCCTGAATCTCTTTATCTAATAGACCTTCGATCTTTGGTGTTTCTATAGAAGCTTGATATCCTCCATCCTTCACTACATATCTTCCTAATGTTAAAACTTTTACAAATCCACTCATTCCCGGTATATCAGCTACTGTAGCTGCAAAGACCGGACTTAGATTAAGTGATAAACTAAAGGCAATAATGAAACAAGCAACTAGGCCTGTAACTTTTTTCCAATTATTAGTGTTATTTCTTTTACTCGCTTTCATGGTAATATCAATTCTTTCTATTAATGTGTCAGACGCCTTAATCTGCATATACTCTTCTTTTATTTTTTCTAGTTTTTCGTTCATAACGCTCCCTCCATTTCGATTCTAAGTATTTTAAGTGCTTTGTACAGCCTTGTCTTGACCGTATTCAAATTTTCATCGAGAATAAGCGCTATATCTTCAAGAGGCATTCTCTCGAAGAATCTTAAAACCACGATACTTTTATACTTCGGTTCCAGAACACCTATCATTTGCTCAAAAGAAATATCGGAAAAGTCATCACCATCATCTTGAACATCCGCCATGTCTACAGGATCCAAGTACACTATTTTTTTATTTTTTTTAATATTAGTAAGTGCTGTGTTTGCTACAATTCTGTACAACCATGTCCCTATTTGATCAGGATTTCTTAATGAGTTTATTGATTTTAAGGCTTTAAGAACACTTTCATTAACAACATCTTCAGCGTCTTCTTGATTTGTGGTGTATGTATAAGCAAACCGATAAATGCTATTTATATGTTTAGAAATATAGGTTTCAAACAGCTGTTTATTCGTCATCTCATTGCCTCCTTCTGACTGTTAGACTATTGAAATCATTTAAAAGTTTTCAGTATAGCAAATTTATGTGTCTTTTTTCGGCAAACAGCAACAGCGACGTGTGTCACCTACTTGCACCAATATTCCGAGTGTAGCGAGCGGATATTTGAAAGCCTTATAACTTTTCATTTCTACCGCTCTCTTAGCGTACCTTAATTTAGAAGAAAGTTAAAATTTCTTCTAAGAGACGAAGAGGCAGGTTGTGTTCAAATTACACAACCTGCCTCTATCTATACAACCGAATTCAACTTTATTCTTAAACTAGAACAGCTTGAAAATTGGGTACTGTCTCTTAAAATCACTAAAAGACAATACCCATACTATTTTTTGTACGTATATCCTCTAAGCCTTGATGTATAAGGCTTAGAAAGTTATGTCTATGCTATTTCGCTGGATTTTTTATCTCCGCCTGGGCTGCTGCTAAA
>JADQBO010000391.1 GCA_016278585.1 Desulfosporosinus sp. | reverse complement strand
TCATACGCATCTTCTTATCGACTTCATACGCCAACCCTTGGATATACGGCGCTGTTCCATCACCGCGAACCACATGCTTTTCTCCAAAAATCTCAACGGTGATTTTCACTGGTTCATGTGCCATCGTTTCCCCTCGCTCTCTTGTATTACCAGATAAAAACTTTCTTTTTCTCTATTTTCGCCGTTCCGCACCGAAATCCTGCTGAATTCCCTCTAAAATACGCGAATTGAGTAGGTTTACTTCCTCATCCGTCAATGTTCGTTCTAAGGACTGGTAACGTAACGAGAATGCCAAGCTTTTGCGATCATCGGGTATAGGGTTTCCGGTATAGACATCAAATATTTCGATTTGTTGCAATAAGTCCCCACCAAGCTTTTGTATTTTGTCCATAACCGCGTCAGCCGAAGTCTCAATGGCCACGACGACGGCCAGATCCCTTTGTATTGCAGGGAAACGAGGGATGGAATGTGCGCGTACCGTTTGTCTAATCTGCGCAAATAAGGGGGCCAATTCTAGTTCGAAGACGACCACTCGTTCAAGCCCCCACTCCTTTTCTAGAGAGGGATGAATCTCCCCTAAGAAACCAATACGCTGTTTTTTAAGATAAATGTCAGCCGAACGGCCTGGATGTAATAAGCTTTGATTCTCAGGTACACGATACTCTAGTTTAAGTCCAAATTCTAAAGCTAATCCTTCCATAATCCCTTTGAGGTAATAGAAGTCATAATTAAGGGGCTGGTTTAGCCAATGTCTTTCATTTTTACCTACTGCAACTGCAGCCACTCTTAATTCTTCCCTCGGAAGTTTCTGTAAAGGTTGCTCGTCTCCCCAATAGGTACTCCCTATTTCGAAAATGCTTACCTCCATATTACGCCGTGAGACATTCCGGGCAGCCACCTCTAGGAGCCCTGGAATAAGAGAGGTACGCATTACACCAAGTTCTTCCCTTAAGGGATTAAGCAGAGGAATCGAATGCTTTGCGCTTCCCCACTGAGCATCAGTCTCTGCACGGGTGAACGTGTACGTCAGTACCTCATCCATCCCAGACTGCACTAGGGCTTTACGTATCCGACGGCGAAACTCTTGTTCAGGAGTTCTTCTACCCTGAGTCTGATCCCCATGAGGTAGAGTGGTTGGGATTCGATCGTACCCTATTAGACGTGCAACTTCTTCCATTAAGTCCTCTTCAATTTCGAGGTCTGAGCGGTAGGTTGGGATCTCAACCAGAAACTGTCCGTCATTTTCCTTATACTCAAAGTTTAAATCCTCTAACACTTGCTGGATCTCTGAAATTTTTAGTTCAATTCCTAAGACCGTGGATGTGTGCTTAGTAGATAGACTAACTTGACGATGAGAAGGAAGGTGTTTGATTTCATCTACGAGGGCAACCGGACGCCCTACCCCTAAGTCTAGGAGCAAATCACAAACTCGCCCTAGCGTCGCTACAGTTCCAGAGACATCAATACCCTTTTCAAAGCGGTTTGAGGCCTCCGACCTGAGGCCTAAACGACGGCTTGTCCGACGGACACTAACTGAAGAGAAATGAGCGGATTCAATCAATAAGCGCTTCGTGTTCTTGGTCACTTCGCTATTTAATCCGCCCATTACCCCAGCTACAGCTAAAGCCTGCCGATCGTCCGCAATTAGTAAGGTATCACTTTGAAGTGTCCGTTCAATTCCATCTAAGGTAACCAGTTGTTCTCCGGGATAAGCGGCTCGAATGTGAATGTCTCCCTCAATCTTATCTCGGTCAAAGGCATGTAAGGGTTGTCCCATTTCCAGCATAACATAGTTCGTAATATCCACAATATTGCTTATAGGGCGAACTCCAGCGGCTTTAAGCCGTCGCTGCATCCACTCTGGAGAAGGTTCAATACGGACATCTTCAACTACTAATCCTGCATAACGCCAACATAACTCCTTCTCCTCGATGATAATTCGAAGATCCGGGGTGGTTGGAAGGAACAGGACTTGGTTCTTTTCAGCCCACTTTGGCAGATGGGGTTTTTTCCCAGTGAGAGACGCCACTTCACGAGCAACATTCACCATTGCCAAACAGTCTGGTCGGTTCGGGTACAGTTCCAAGTCTAAGACACTATCTTCACGTCCTAAATAGTGACCAAAATTTTCTCCGATGGAAGCTGTTGGTGGTAAAACAAGGATCCCATCCTTGCTGCGATCTAACCCTACAGAATCATCCAGAAGTAGCTCTTCTCGTGAACACAGCATCCCCAACGAAACAACCCCTCTAAGTTTGGATTTTCGAATGGAGAGATCATTCGGGAGGGTTGCCCCTACTAAAGCAACCGGGATCCGGTCTCCAGGCAGTAAGTTTTGTGCTCCAGTGACAATCGTCAATTCTTCTTGGCCCACATTGACGGCACAAACTAACAATCGATCGGCATCGGGATGTTTTGTCAAACTGACAACTTCACCAATTACCACTTTTTCAAATCCCTTATTCAGGTTCTCGACATCCTCAACTTCAATACCACCACGGGTTAAAGTTTCCGCTAACGTTTCTGCACTCTGGTCTATCTCAACCAGTTCACGCAACCATTCTAAACTGACTTTCATGCCCTTTCCCCCTTAAAACTGTTGCAAGAATCGTAAATCATTATCAAACAAGAGACGCATATCTTCAATGCCAAACTTGAGCATAGCAATGCGCTCTATTCCAATACCAAAGGCAAAACCCGTTACTTCCTTTGAATTATATCCGCCCATTTCCAGAACCTTTGGATGAACCATACCCGATCCCAAAACTTCAATCCACCCAGTTCCTTTACAGAGACGGCAGCCTGATCCCCCACAAAGCATACAGGAAACATCCACTTCTGCACTAGGCTCAGTGAACGGGAAAAAGCTTGGCCTTAAACGAATTTCTCTCGACTCACCGAACATTTCCCTTGAAAAGTTCAAGAGAATCCCCTTGAGGTCGGACATGCGGATTCCATGATCTACAACAAGTCCTTCTACTTGGTGAAACATTGGGGAATGAGTTGCATCATCATCATTGCGGTAAACTTTCCCTGGAGCAATGATTTTCACTGGGAGTTGAGGACGTAGTTTCTCCATCGTTCGAATCTGTACGGGAGAAGTTTGGGTCCGAAGTAAAATTTCTTCTGTAATATAAAAGGAGTCTTGCATTTCACGAGCCGGATGGTCCTTGGGAAGATTAAGGGCTTCAAAATTATAGTAATCGGACTCGATTTCTGGTCCTTCCGCTATTTGAAAACCCATTCCTAAAAATATATCTTCAATCTCTTCAATGACCTGAGTAAGTGGGTGGTAATGTCCCCGGGAAACACGAATCCCCGGTAACGTAATATCAATTCGCTCCGTAGTCAATCTCTTCTGTAGGGCCATCTCGTCTAACTCTGCACTACGTTTTTCCCAGGCTTGTTCTAGACGGTTGCGAACCTCATTCACAACCTGACCCATAATTGGTCGTTCTTCTGGACTTAAGCCTCCCATCTGTCGTAGCAAAGCGGTTAAAGACCCTTTTTTACCAAGGACTTTTACTTTGAGCTCTTGGAGAGCTTCCGGACTGTCCAACTCGCTTAGTTCTCGTAGGGTCTCTTCTCCTATGCGCAATATTTCACTCTTCAAGTAAACCACCCTTTCCAATAAGTAAAAAAAACACCCGTCCCTCGAAAGGGACGAGAGTCTATTCTCGCGGTACCACCCTAGTTTGGCTAATTTAGCCACACTTAAGTTTCCATTAACGGTGGAGGCCGGGCCTACCTACAGATCAGTAGACCACTCCCAGGCGAAATTTAACCTCTTCTGATTATGAAAGAGGAGGGTGTCTTCTTAGATGGCTCACAATCCAGGCCATCCTCTCTGAAAAGAAAATACTCCTTTTAACCTGATCATCGCTTTATACTAGCTAAATATGATTACTGTGGTTCCAAAAAAATTATAACATATCCGTTCTATGTTTTACAA
Source organism: Desulfosporosinus sp. (assembly GCA_016278585.1). Taxonomy (GTDB): domain Bacteria; phylum Bacillota; class Desulfitobacteriia; order Desulfitobacteriales; family Desulfitobacteriaceae; genus Desulfosporosinus. The sequence continues at coordinate 6,735 of JADQBO010000391.1, read as the reverse complement.
GAAACCCCTTTGGCGAACAAGTTCATAGAGCAAAATACCTGTAGCCATGGCCACGTTAAGGGACTCCACTTCATGGGTCATTGGAATGGTAACCCGCTGGATATCCGCCGCTCGAAATAATTGAGATGGGCCCTTGCCCTCATTTCCAACAACAAAGGCCAGTGGGCCATGGGATAGTTTTGTTTGATAAATAGAGTCCCCTTGGACATCTCCCATAAAGACATTCAATCCCTGTCTTCTACAAAAGTCTAAAATATCCTCTGGCGTTTGATTGGGCAGAAGGACTAAGGAAAAGACAGCACCCATTGTACTTCGTAATACTTTCGGGTTATATAAATCAACTGTCCCAGGGGTTAAGCATACATAGCGGACTCCCGCGGCCAACGCAGTACGTAGAATGGTGCCTAGGTTCCCTGGATCCTGAATGCCGTCCAAAATAAGCAGCACTGTTTTCGGATGAATATGTAGATCGGACCAGGAATAGTTTATTTGGCGTACAACGGCTAAAATCCCTTGAGGTTCTTCTGTCTGACTCATTTTACGAAAAACTCTCGCATCCACTTCCTCATAAGGAATGCCTTGCTCTTGTAGCCTGGTCAGTAGGGGTTGCCACTCTATCGGCTCACGTTCTAAGCAAACAAAAACCTTTTTGATGGGCGCATTTCTACGAACCCCCTCCTCAACGAATCGCCATCCTTCAATCACATACAATTGAGCCTCCTGACGGGCCTTACGCCTTTGTAAAGAGACCACATATTTTACCTGCTCATTTTGTAAGGACTCAATCATCTTAGCACCTCCGATAACCAGAAAGTTATTATCATTTCTGATTGGCACATTTAGTATAACTTCTATAGAAAAAGAGGATGCATTTGCACCCTCCTTTCTTATGCTTTGATTTGTACTTTAGCGACATTAACTATTTCTGTAAACGCTGCAGCATCGCTAATAGCGAGTTCTGCCAACATTTTACGATTCACTGAAACTCCAGCTTTTTTCAGGCCATTCATCATACGACTGTAAGACAAACCATTTAAGCGAGCAGCAGCGTTAATTCTGGCAATCCAGAGCTTACGGAAGTTGCCTTTATTATCTTTTCTGTGGGCATAGGAATAAGCTAAAGACTTTAAGACTTGTTCATTCGCGGGTCGATAGAGCTTACTTTTTCCCCCACGGTATCCTTTTGCTAACTTCAATATCTTTTTATGACGTTTATGCTTGGTCACGCCTTTTTTTACACGAGCCATTCCGAAGAACCTCCTTTTACCTTAAGTTTTATAGATAAGCGATAATACTTGCGATTCGTTTTGCATCACTTTTGTGCATAATAGTCGATTGGCGTAATTTCCGTTTTCGTTTCGGTGACTTCTTCTCCAAAATGTGGCTTGTAAATGCATGCATACGGACAATCTTTCCAGTTCCTGTTTTCTTAAAGCGCTTTGCAGCGCCACGGTGTGTTTTCATTTTAGGCATTTTCGTTATCCCCCTTTTGCTATTAGTCGTGTTTAACTGAAGCTAAAATCATAATCATGTTTCGACCCTCAAGTTTTGCTTCTCGCTCTACAGTAGAATCTGCTTTGCAAAACTCAGCAAGTCTGATACATAACGCTCTACCCAACTCAGGGTGAGTCACTTCCCGTCCGCGGAACATGATCGTCACCTTTACTTTATCCCCATCCTGCAGAAAGCGTTGAGCGTTACGGGCTTTAGTTTCAAAGTCATGATCCTCGATATTCGGACGGAGTTTGACTTCCTTGATTTCCATACTTTTTTGCTTTTTACGAGCTTCTTTATCTCGTTTAGCTTGTTCGTACTTGTACTTACCATAGTCCATTAATTTGCAGACTGGGGGTTTGGCAGTCGGTGCAATCTCTACGAGATCTAACGATTTCTCAATTGCCAAGCTCAAAGCATCTCTAGCCGTCATGATTCCAAGTTGTTCCCCTTCTTCACCGACGAGACGAACATCCCTAACCCGGATTTCGTCATTAATTCTTAAGTCCTTGCTAATAAGAAACCACCTCCATAAAATTTTATTTAGCACAAAACAAAAAGACGGGTGTATTACCACCCGTCTTCTAAACAATCACGAGCAACACTTAGCTCAGGACCAGAAGATACCTTATCGACAAGAGCCGTAAGGTGAGAAGCGGATGGCTTCTGCTTGACATCAAGTATTTTACCTCAAAAACTTTCTCTTGTCAATTCCTAATCTTGCCAGTGCCCTTGACTATTATCTATTCTTCTTTGAGATTAGCTTTTAAGATCTTCTTACTCTTAATTTCTTCCTGGATTAGCATTATAAACGCATCAACAGACATTTTTTCTCCAGCATTCCCTTGCCCATACCTTCGAACTGCAACCATGTTAGACTCGGCTTCCTGATCCCCCACGACTAAGGCAAATGGAATCTTTTCAGTTTGAGCCTCGCGAATCTTATAACCAATCTTTTCTTTGCGATCATCCGTCTCTACTCTTATATCCAGTTCATTGAGACGCGCAGCAAGGGATTGAGCATACTCGTGATGCCGCTCACTAATTGGTAGAATACGGACCTGGGTCGGTGCTAGCCAGACAGGGAAAGCCCCAGCATAATGCTCTGTTAGAAGCGCAATGAACCGCTCAATACTTCCATACACCACTCGGTGAATCATCACTGGGCGATGCTTCTGTCCGTCTTCTCCAATATAGGATAAGTCAAATTTCTCTGGCATTTGGAAATCAAGTTGAATAGTCCCACACTGCCAAGTCCTATCTAGGCAATCCTGTACATGGAAGTCAATCTTAGGCCCGTAGAAGGCTCCGTCACCGGGATTAACCTTGTACTCTATACCTTTCTCTTCTAAGGCCTCTTTTAACGCTTTAGTGGCCATTTCCCAATCCTCATCCGATCCCATGGACCCTTCAGGACGAGTCGATAGTTCAACATTATACTCAAAGCCAAAGATTTTATAGAAATAGTCTACAAGCTCAATAACTCCGACAAGCTCTTCCTTGATTTGAGAGGGAAGCATAAAGATGTGGGCATCATCCTGAGTAAAGTTTCGAACCCGTAACAATCCATGGAGAGCACCTGAAAGCTCATGTCGGTGCACAAGTCCTAGTTCCCCAACTCGTAGCGGCAAGTCACGGTAACTGCGCAGCTTGGATTTATACATAATCATGCCACCTGGACAGTTCATAGGTTTTACTGCATAATCTTGATCATCGATTTCAGTAAAATACATGTTTTCTTTATAATGATCCCAGTGTCCGGATTGTTCCCACATCGAACGATTCAGAATAATAGGGGTCTTAATCTCTTGATATCCGCGTCTACGGTGTTCCTGCCTCCAGAAATCCTCTAAGGCATTACGCAAGATCATACCTTTAGGATGAAAAAACGGAAAACCAGGACCCTCCTCGTGTAAGCTAAAGAGATCGAGTTCTAAACCGAGCTTACGATGGTCACGCCGTTTAGCTTCTTCCAACTTAAACAGATGATCTTCCAAATCTGAGGGTTTAGCAAACGCTGTTCCATAGATACGCTGGAGCATTTTATTTTTTTCACTCCCGCGCCAATATGCACCAGCCAAGTTCATAAGTTTAAAAGCTTTAACGTTTGCAGTCGTAGGAAGATGTGGTCCAGCGCAAAGGTCAGTAAAACTCCCTTGAGTGTACATTGAAATCGTGGCGTCATCGGGAAGACCCTCGATAAGTTCGACCTTATATTTTTCACCTAATTCCCCAAAATGGGTTAATGCCTCGGCCCGAGAGACTTCTCTCCGTTCGAAAGCGTGCTTTTCCTTCACAAGACGGTTCATTTCCTTTTCTATGCTTGCTAAGTCCTCAGGAGTAAAGACATGTTCAGAGTCAAAGTCATAGTAATAACCTTTAGCGATCGACGGTCCAATTCCGAATTTTGTCCCTGGAAATAGATTGCCTACAGCTTGGGCCATCAAATGTGCCGTGGAGTGTCTTAATACGTCTAGTCCCTCATCGCTATCTATGGTTACGATTTCCACCGCCGCATCTTCTGTAAGCTGATAGGAAAGATCCTTCATCTTATCATTGATTTTCCCGGCAACAGCTACCTTCGCCAATCCTCGTGAAATAGAGGCCGCAAGTTCGGCTATAGTCGTTCCTGGTTCAACCTCTCGAATTGAGCCGTCTTTTAAGGTAACTTGAATCATCGATATCACTCCTTAGTATTTTAAAATAAAAAACTCTCGTCCCTAGTAGGGACGAGAGTTCACTCCCGTGGTTCCACCCAATTGAAAGGCCTAATAAATGCCTTTCACTCGATTTCCCTTAACGCGGGATACGGCTAAGCTTACTCATTTCAGCCCAACACTCAGGGGTGGTTTTCTCCTGTACGTTCGTGAGAAATGCTCTCAGCCTTAGCATCCCCTCTCTTACACGATAGAAATCAGGGTACTCTCCCTTTCAACGATTTGTAACTTGATAAAGGCATCTGCCATAATCATTGCCCTTAAATATAATTTGAAAAGCTCCTTAAGTTATAAGCATAGCAAGGAACTTTTTTATTATAACAAGAAACCCGCTTATCTGTCAAAACTTTTCACATATGTGACACCCTTGACAATCGTGTACGCGGTCCCCAAAAACATGCCGAATTGTTTGAAGGGTATCTTTATAGCCTTCGTAACGAATATGTAAGGTAATCTGACGAGGTGCCACAGCAATTAAGGCACTTACCAACAAATCTTCATAACCCAGCTCATTGACATTATCTAGTTGGTAATCTTCTAGAAACTGGTGAGTAACTTTAACCCCTTCGTCATTATAAAGATGGAACTTTCCTAGAGGCGTCATTCCAACATGCAGACACTCCAGTTGGGGTCTTTCACTATCTACAAAATGCTTTAACAATTGAATAAATTCTAAGTACTCTTTTTCAACAAGGTATTCATCAATCGCGTATTCCACAGCTTTATTAACTTCATTCTTATAGTCCTGAGCACGAAATCTTAAGAAACCTTCGATGTCAAAAACAGCACTGTGATCTAAGCAACTTAAAATCTGTGTAATGAGACTTGTCTTGCGGTTAATACGATAGCCTCGAACTTGCCCTAATCCTTTATTCAAATAATCCAAAGCCTTCTTAAGTATTAGCTGCCAATTATCTTGCTTCAAGTAATGTCTTTTTTTTAGCCTTTGAACAATATGATCTTTTTCCCAATGAAGTAAGATTGTCTCCGCGAGGGCATTCGCTAAATAATAGCGATGGATCTTTTGAACCATACCCTCATTTTCTACTACTTCCAACGAAGGGTCTTGAAACCGACACTGAATAATCCAGCGTTTTCCTTGCTGGTGTTCTATGATTTGAAAGGGGAGTTCTTCTTGGTCACGCAGTTCTCGTAATCGTTCACAGATACTCTCCCGATAATATTGCGTCCCTAATTGCACGGAATGTTCCACTGGCACCCCTCCCTAGTAAAGTATATGACCTTTATTGGGCCATATTTCGGTTGGGCCAATCCCTAGGCACATTTAATTTATAAAACGCCCTAGACATCCCTAATGTTTCCAAAAACGCAATATTTCATTCTTATATACCAATATGTAATGGGGACGGTCCTTTTAACACAAAATATTGTGTTAAAAGGACCGTCCCCATTACATATTCCTATTGAACGAATTTACTCTCCTGCATTTACTAAAAGGTCTAAAACATAGTTCGGCAAAGCAAAGCTCCCTTTATGAATGTCAGTGTTATAATACTTTGTTTTCAGTCCAAGGCTGTTCCAAGCCTGCTCGTCTAGGTCAGTTAGCGGATCGTACGTTTTAGAGGCAAAACCAAACAGCCAGTAACCGGACGGATAGGTGGGTATATGCGCTTGATAAACCCTGCAAGTAGTAAAAATTTCTCGAATACGCTTATGCGCCCGTTGCATCGACTTAGCATATTCCTCATAATAAGAACTTTCATGCTGGTTAACGAGGATGCCATCATCCTTCAAAGCCTTATAACAATTACCGTAAAACTCTTTTGTAAACAGCCCTTCCCCAGGTCCAAAGGGATCGGTGGAATCAACAATGATCAGATCATAGGTATTTTCCTTGGATCGAACAAATTTAAGTCCATCCTCAAAATAAAGACGTACTCTTGGATCATCCAACTTGCAAGCGGTCTGGGGAAAATACTCTCTGCACACATCCACAACCATTTTATCTATTTCTACCATATCAATGTTTTCAATGGTACTGTAGCGCGTTAGTTCTCTCACTGTTCCGCCGTCCCCTGCACCGATGACTAGAACATTCTTAATCTTTGGGTTGGTAGCCATTGGCACATGAACAATCATGTCATGATAGATAAATTCGTCCTTTTCAGTGACCATCATCAAACCGTCTAAGGTCAGAAAATTACCGAATTCCTTGGAGTTAAAGACATCAATTCTTTGAAATTCACTTTGGCCAGAATAAAGGGGTTTGTCCACCTTAATGGAAAAGCGAACGTTATCTGTATGCTGTTCTGTATACCATAATTCCATGTTATACTTCCTCCACTACTCTGATATTTTCGATGTCCATATCTTCTGTACCTGTTAAGGAACTACCCTTAGCCTTAGCATAGACAATATAATCAATGATTTCCCCCGTTATCCGTTCCCCTGGCGCCAAAATAGGAATGCCTGGCGGATAACACATTACAAACTCTCCGCTTATATACCCTGTGCTTTCTTCGATGGGGACAGAGTGTTGTTCTGAATAGAAGGCTTTCTGGGG